>NZ_VFTH01000019.1:0-102105 GCF_006439375.1 Mesorhizobium sp. B4-1-1 | reverse complement strand
CTCCTCGAACCCGTGGAACTGGTCCGGGCCGACGAAATGCATCTTGCCGGAGAGCACCGTGTGATAGCCGGCGCTGCGCAAATGATGCGCGTAGGTCGGGATCGAGGACGCGAACTCCGCGGCGTTGTCATAGACCTGGGTGCTCGACGGCAGTTGCCCGCTCATGAACGAGGCGCGGCCCGGGGCGCAGAGCGGCGATGCGGTGTAGTTGTTGGCAAAGCGCGCCGAGCGCGCGGCAAGCGCCTTCAGGTGCGGCGCATGCAGGAAGTCCGCCGGTCCGTCGGGAAAGAGCGTGCCGTTGAGCTGATCGACCATGACGATCAGGAAATTGGGTCGCCGGGTGGTCAAGGCAGGCTCCGTGCATTGAGCTTGGTTTCGAGATAGTCTTCCACAAGCGCGATCGCGGTCTGCGCATCCGGCACGCCGTCCTTCAGCGCGCGGCGGATATAGAGCCCGTCGATCAGCGCCGCGGTCGCTTCCGCCACGCGGTCGGCCTCGGCCCGGGGCAGGATGCCGGTCAGCCCGCTCATCAGGTTGGAATGCAGCCGCCGCGCATAGATGCGCAGAAGCCGCCGCAGGTCCGAGGACTTCTGCGCCTCGACAAAGAAGGCGAGCCAGGCGGCTATGATCTGAGGCTGGAACTGGTCGTCGGAAAAGCTGACGGCGACGACGGCCAAGACGCGCTGGCGCGGCGTCACCGCAAGGCCGAACGCGCGCCTTGTGTCGGCGTTGAGTTCGGCAAGGATGTGCCGCATCGTCGCGAACAGCAGCTCGTCCTTGGCGCCGAAATAGTGATGCGCCAGCGCCGACGACACGCCGGCTCGGCCAGCGATCTCCGACATCGTCACGTCCAGCGATCCGCGCTCGCCGATCGCCGAGATCGTCGCGTCGATCAGCGCCTTGCGGCGCACGGGCTCCATTCCGATTTTCGGCATTTTGGGGATCCGGTTCGAGGCGAGATTATTTTTTATTGACGCATCAATCAATAAAAAACTGGCGCTGGGATCAACCGATCGTGTCGTTCTGGACCATGGCATGGGGCTGGAAAGCGGTTCATTGTTGAACAATATTGAATCACGTGCCGCGCGCGATCGTGCTAGGTTGCGGCGCAAATGGAGGTTGCCATGACCGCATGCATCGTCGGCTGGGCGCATTCGCGCTTCGGCAAGCTCGAAGGCGAGACGCTGGAGGGCCTGATCACCAAGGTTGCCGTCGAGGCCCTCGACCATGCCGGCATCGGTCCGGACGATGTCGACGAGATCGTCCTTGGCCACTTCAACGCCGGCTTCTCGCCGCAGGATTTTACCGCCAGCCTCGTGCTGCAGGCCGATGACCGGCTGCGCTTCAAGCCGGCGACGCGCGTCGAGAATGCCTGCGCCACAGGCTCGGCCGCCGTCCGGCAAGGCATCCGCGCCATCGACGCCAACGCCGCCCGCATCGTGCTGGTGGTCGGCGCCGAGCAAATGACGACCACGCCCGGTCCCGAGATCGGCAAGAACCTGCTCAAGGCATCCTATCTGCCTGAAGACGGCGAGACGCCTGCCGGCTTCGCCGGCGTCTTCGGCAAGATCGCGCAGGCCTATTTCCAGCGCTACGGCGACCAGTCCGATGCGCTGGCCATGATCGCCGCCAAGAACCACAAAAACGGCGTCGAAAACCCTTACGCCCAGATGCGCAAGGATTTCGGCTATGAGTTCTGCCGCCAGGAAAGCGAGAAGAACCCCTTCGTCGCCGGTCCGCTGAAGCGCACCGATTGCTCGCTGGTCTCGGACGGCGCGGCCGCACTTGTGCTCACTGACACCGCTACGGCGCTTAAGATGCGCCGGGCCGTGACTTTCCGCGCCAACGAGCATGTCCAGGACTTCCTGCCGATGTCCAAGCGCGACATCCTGTCCTTCGAGGGCTGCGAACGTGCCTGGGAGCAGGCGCTGAAAAAGGCCGGCGTCACGCTCGACGACCTCTCCTTCGTCGAGACGCATGACTGCTTCACCATCGCCGAATTGATCGAATACGAAGCGATGGGCTTGGCCAAGCCAGGCGAGGGCGCCAGACTGGCGCTGGACGGCTCGACGGCGAAGGACGGCCGCCTGCCGGTCAATCCGTCCGGCGGCCTGAAAGCCAAGGGCCATCCGATCGGCGCCACCGGTGTGTCGATGCATGTGCTGACCGCGATGCAGCTGACCGGCGAGGCCGGCGGCATCCAGGTGCCGGGCGCCAAGCTCGGCGGCATCTTCAACATGGGCGGCGCGGCGGTCGCCAACTACGTTTCCATTCTCGACAGGATTCGCTAGAAGCGGCCCGCATTGAAGCGGCGCACCCCTTGGGTGCGCGTGCGGGAGGCAACATGACAAATCCGGTTCTGGTCGAAGTTACGCGCGGCGCGATGGTCGAAAGCAGGCACCGCGGCGCGGTTTCGGTCTTCGACGCCGACGGCAAGGCCGTCTGGGAGATCGGCGACACGGAACGCCCGGTGTTCCCGCGCTCCGCGGTAAAGGCGATTCAGGCATTGCCGCTGGTCGAATCGGGCGCTGCCGACGCCTTGGATTTCGGCGACCGCGAGTTGGCGCTGGCCTGCGCCTCGCATTCGGGCGAGCCGGCCCATGTCGAGTTGGCCTCGGCGATGCTCGCCAGGGCCGGTCTCGACAAAACGGCGCTCGAATGCGGCGCGCATTGGCCATCGAGCCACGACGCCACCATCGCGCTCGCCCGCGCCGGCGGCGTGCCCAACGCTTTGCACAACAATTGCTCCGGCAAGCATTCCGGCTTCCTCTGCACCTGCGTCCATTCCGGCATCGCGCATGGCGGCTACGTCAAGGCTGGTCATGCGCTGCAGGAGATGGTGCGCGACGCCATGCAATCCGTGACGGGTGCGATGCACGACGCCGATAACAGCGGCATCGACGGCTGCTCGATCCCGACCTATGCCGTGCCGCTGAAGAGCTTTGCCCAGGGCTTTGCCCGCATGGCGACAGGCAGGGGCTTTTCGCCCGAACGCGCCAAGGCTGCGAAGCGGCTGGTCTCGGCTTGCATGGCCGAGCCGTTCCTCGTCGCCGGAACCGGCAAGGCCGACGTCGCGCTGATGCAGGCCGCGCCGGGCCGCATCTTCGTCAAGACCGGCGCCGAAGGCGTCTATTGCGCGGCATTGCCCGAACTTGGCCTCGGCATCGCCTTGAAATGCGATGACGGCGCGGGCAGGGGGGCGGAGGCGATGATCGCCGCGGTGCTGGCGAAGCTGCTGCGCGGCGATGAATCGGTTGCGGCAAAGCTCACCGAGTCCGCCCATCCTCCGGTCGAAAGCCGCATCGGCGCCAAGGTCGGCTCGCTGCGGCCGACAGCGGCGCTAGCCTAGTGCATCCGCCCAATAACGCGCACCTGCTGCGCGGGTGAGCCCAAGATAAAAATTATGTGCTAGTCTCCTCCACCATCAACGGGCGCCGGGTGCTGACCATGCTGGAAGCGGACAAGGTGTTTGCCGGGTCGATCCCGGAAAATTACGATCGCCATATGGTGCCGTTGATCTTCGAGGCCTATGCCGCCGAGACCGCGCGCCGGGCGGCGTCCTTCTCGCCTGTTGCCGTCTTGGAAACTGCCGCGGGGACCGGGGCCGTCACCCGCGCGCTGGCGCCACAGCTTCCTTCCGGCGCGAGCTACGCGGTCACCGACCTCAACCAGCCGATGCTCGACTACGCGGCGTCGCGCCAGGGTCTCGACAGCCGCATCACGTGGCGCCAGGCGGATGCGTTGAACCTGCCTTTCGACGATGCGTCCTTCGACCTCGTCTGCTGCCAGTTCGGCGCGATGTTCTTTCCCGACCGCGCCGCGGCCTATCGCGAGGCAAGGCGGGTCCTGAAGCCCGGCAGGCATTTCCTGTTCAGCGTCTGGGATCGCATCGAGGAGAATATATTCGCCGACGACGTGACGAATGCTCTCGCCCGGATTTTTCCGCACGATCCGCCGCGTTTCCTGGCACGCACGCCGCACGGCTATCACGACAAGGCGCTGATCCGTAGCGATCTGGCTGCCGCCGGATTTTCCGACGTGGCGATCGACACCATAGCCGAGCAGAGCCGCGCATCCTCGCCGCGGGTTCCCGCCGTCGCCTATTGCCAGGGAACGCTGCTTCGCAACGAGATCGAGGCCAGGGAGGCCGGACGGCTAGCGTCCGCTACCGACTACGCCGAATCCGTGATCGCCGAAAGGCATGGCAGCGGCGAAATTGCCGCCAAGATCCAGGCGCACATTATCGTGGCCGTGGCCTAGCTGACCTTGTTGCGTTCGACGGTGAGATGCGCATAGCCGGTATCGGTTGACTGGGACAGGTCGCCGGTCACCGGATCGGCCCAGCGCTGGCCGATGATGGCGCCGTTTCTCGCGCCGTCGATGACATTGTCCGAGATGACCGCGGAGCCGGAGCCTTCGACGACGGAAACGACGATGCCGGTGCCTGCTTGGCGGATGATGTTTCCCGTCGCAACGACGTTGCGCAGATAGGGCCCCCATCCGAGCTGCATGCCATAGAGCGGGGCGTTTTCGACGACATTGCCGGAAACAGTCGTATCGGCCTCGGCGCTGATGCCGACGCCGAAGCCGGGCGGGTCGGCGGTGTATGGACCGGTGGTTGAGAGGTTGCGCACGATGTTGTTCGAGCAGACCGCCATGCGGCCGCCTTCGTTGAAATTGACGATCGAGATGCCGTTGGCGGCGCCGTCGACCAGATTGTTGCTGAGGATCGCGCCTTCGAAGGAGAATTCCGAATAGATCCCGGTCTCGCCCGAGCGCAAGCAGGTATTGCCGGTGATCTGCAGGTTGCTGGCGCTGTTGGCGCGCACCGCCGTGAAGGCGCAGTCGGAGACAACGTTGCCGGAGATGATCACATTGCCGGCGCGGAAAGCGTTGATGCCGTTGCCGTTCTGGCCGGTGCCGCCGCTGCGCGCGCCGATTCGCTGGACGCGGTTGCCGCTGACGATGGTGCCGTCTTCCGCAGCCTGCCAGCGATGCACCAGAATGCCGCCATTGGCGCAATCGGCCACGGTGTTGCCGGAAATCTCCAGCCCGCCGGCCTCGACCGAATAAATGCCGGCGTCCGCCGCGCCCGAAATATCGCAGCGGCCGACACGGCCGACGGCATGTTCGAGCGCCAGCCCGTTCTTGCCGCTGCCGGTCACCTGACAATTGTCGATGACGAGATGGGCGACGCGGCGCAGGTCGAGCAGCCCTTGGGTATAATCGGCCAGCCAGCGGTTGGCGCCATCGAGCACGAGACCGCTGAGCTCGATATGCTCGGCCTGTTCGGTCATCATCAGATGACCGTTGCCGCCATAGACGATGCGCGTCGCGCCCGGCACGCCCGACAGACGCACGCGGGCAGGCAGTTTCAGGTTCGAGACGAGATAGGTGCCGGGCGGCAGGAACACCGGCTGGTCGCGGTCGCTGGCCTCGGCCAGCATCTTGGCAAAAACCTTGCTCTGGTCGTCCACCGCGCCCGGCTGTACGCCAATCTCCGTGGCGTCGATCGAGCCGCGCATCGCGGCCATCTCGATGCCCGGCAGCGATTTCGCCGATGCCTTGCCGGCAAAGATGCCGGCGACGGCAAGGCCCGCGGTCCGGGCAAGCAGCGTTCGTCTGTTCAACATCGGCACACGTCCTGGCGTTTCGTCCTGTTCGTCGCAGGAATCGTGCCAGGGTGGCCTGTCGGCAAACCGCTTGTGCAGTTGCCTCGCCAAGCCTAAGTTCACTCTATGAGCAGAGCTTTTACCCGCGAAGAAGACAGCGAAAACGCCATTGCCGGCGTCGGCGAACGGCCGGTCAGCACGCACCGCAATCTGGTGACGGAGCGCGGCCTGGCCATGATCGAGGACAATCTCGCCGACCTGCGAGACATCCTGGCCAAGGCCGAAAGGAAGGGCGACCGCGAGCGCATCGCGGTGGTTTCCCGCGACCTGCGCTACTGGACCGCGCGGCGCGAGAACGCGGAGCTTTCGGTGCCGGAGCCCGGCAGCGAAGTGGTCCGCTTCGGCATGGGCGTCACGCTGGAAGGCGACGACGGCAAGAAGGTGCATTGGCGCATCGTCGGCGAGGACGAAGCCGACCCGTCCAAGGGCAGCATTTCCCATGTCTCGCCGATGGCCGTGGCGCTGTTCGGCAAGAAGACCGGCGAGGTCGTCACTGTCAACGGCAAGGAATGGGAGATCGTCAAGCTCTCGGATAAGGCCGAGAACTAACCGCAGCCCTTTACTTTGCCAGCTTACACAGTGCGGCTTCGTATTTGTCCATGACATCGCGAGCGGCGTTGATCTGTCGTTCGTGATTGTCGTCGCGGACTGGCCTTAGAATGAAGCCGTCGTCGGTTTCGATGACCTGAAGCTGGTCGCCGACTTGAAGGTTCAGACTGTCAAGCATTTCGCGTGGCAAGAATACGGCTCCTGATCCGTCCTCAAGTCCGTGGATGGTCGTTTTGATCATGATCGCGCCCTGGTTGTGTCTGTCGTTATGGAACAACCTTCAGCCAATTCGGCAAGCCTTCACTGATCGGCCAGCAACCGATCCATCAGCCGGTTCGCTGCCTCCGGGATAACGGTCCCCGGCGGAAAGATCTCCGCCGCTCCCGCCGCCAGCACCGCGTCATAATCCTGCGGCGGGATGACGCCGCCGGCGACGATCAGCATGTCGGCATGGCCGAGCTTCTTCAGCGCTTCCTTGAGCTCGGGGATCAGCGTCAAATGCCCGGCCGCGAGCGACGACGCGCCGATGATGTCGACATCGTGCCACACCGCCAGCTTGGCGATCTCATCCGGCGTCTGGAACATCGGCCCGACGGTGACGTCGAAGCCCAGATCGGCGAAGGCGCTGGCGATCACCTTCTGGCCGCGGTCGTGGCCGTCCTGGCCCATCTTGGCGACCAGGATGCGCGGCTTGCCGCCGGTCTTCTTCTCGAACGCCTCGATCTTCTCCTGCAGCCGCTCGAGCGCCGGATTGTCGCCGAGCGCGTCGCGATAGACGCCGGAGATGGTCTGCACCGTGGCCGCGTGGCGGCCGAACACCTTTTCCAGCGCCAGCGAGATCTCGCCCACGGTGGCGTTGGCGCGCGCGGCGCGGATCGCGAATTCCAGCAGGTTCTCGCCGCTCTCGGCAGCGCGGGTGAGGGCGGCCAGGGCGTCCTCCAGAGCCGCGACGTCGCGCGTGCCTTTCAGCCGCTGCAGCTTCGCCAATTGCCGGGCTTTCACCTCGGCATTGTCGATCTTCAGCACATCGACCTCGATATCCGCTTCCGGGCGATGCGCGTTGACGCCGACCAGAATTTGCTCGCCGGAATCGATGCGCGCCTGCGTGCGCGCGGCCGCTTCCTCGATGCGCAGCTTCGGAATGCCTTTCTCGATCGCCGCCGCCATGCCGCCGAGGCTTTCGACCTCCTCGATATGGGCCAGCGCACGCGCCGACAGATCATGCGTCAGCCGCTCGACATAGGCCGAGCCGCCCCATGGATCGATCATGCGCGTGGTGCCGGATTCCTTCTGCAGGATGAGCTGCGTGTTGCGGGCGATCCGCGCCGAATGATCGGTCGGCAGCGCCATCGCCTCGTCGAAGGAATTGGTGTGCAGTGACTGAGTATGCCCCTGCGTCGCCGCCATCGCCTCGATCATGGTGCGGGTGATGTTGTTGTAGGGGTCCTGCGCCGTCAGCGACCAGCCCGAGGTCTGGCAATGGGTGCGCAGCGACAGCGAACGCTCGTCATTCGGCGCAAAATTCTTCTTCATCAGGCTCGACCACAAAAGCCGCGCGGCCCTGAGCTTGGCGACCTCCATGAAGAAGTTCATGCCGATCGCCCAGAAGAAGGAGAGGCGCGGCGCGAAACGGTCGATGTCGAGACCGCCCGCAACGCCGGCGCGCGCATACTCGATGCCGTCGGCGATCGTATAGGCAAGCTCGAGGTCGGCCGTCGCGCCGGCCTCCTGCATGTGATAGCCGGAGATCGAGATCGAGTTGAATTTCGGCATATGCCTGGAGGTGTAGGCAAAAATGTCCGACACGATCCGCATCGAAGGTTTCGGCGGATAGATGTAGGTGTTGCGGACCATGAACTCCTTCAGAATGTCGTTCTGAATGGTTCCGGCGAGATCCTTCTGCGCGACGCCCTGTTCCTCCGCCGCTACGATATACAGCGCCATGATCGGCAGGACGGCGCCGTTCATGGTCATCGACACCGTCATTTCGTTGAGCGGAATGCCGTCGAAGAGCTGGCGCATGTCGAGGATGGAATCGATCGCCACACCCGCCATGCCGACATCGCCGGCGACGCGCGGATGGTCGCTGTCATAACCACGATGCGTGGCGAGATCGAAGGCCACCGACAGGCCTTTCTGGCCCGCGGCGAGGTTGCGCCGGTAGAAGGCGTTGGATTCCTCCGCCGTCGAGAACCCGGCATACTGCCGGATCGTCCAAGGCTGCTGGACATACATGGTGGGGTAGGGGCCGCGCACGAAGGGCGGCATGCCCGGATACGTGTCTAGATTGGCGAGCCCCTTGAGGTCGCCTTGGCCGTAAAGATGCTTCACGGCGATGCCTTCCGGCGTCATCCGCTGGCCTTTGAGCTCGACCGGCGCGCGACGCGGCGCCGACCAGCCGATCTGGCTGAAATCCGGGATCATGACCCGGCTCCGATCGACTGATCGATGCGCACCGGAAACAGCGGCTCGCAGGTCGCGACGCCCTCCGTCAGCGCCGGACGCCGCTCCTGCGGCAGCGTCTCGACCGGGCGCTCCGTGCCGACGCGGTAAAGCGTCGTGCCGACAATGCCGCGTTCACCCGACCGGTAGGCGCCGTTGCGCTTGGCAGCGGCCGTCTGCACGCGATTTTGGATATAGCCCTGCTGCAGGCTGGCAAGCACGCCGCCCTCGGCCTCGATGCGCTGGAATTCTTCCCAGGCCGCGGCGCAGAGATCGTCGGTCAGCGCTTCGACCGCGCCCGAGCCGCTGGCCGGGTCGGCGACGTGGCCGATATGGCTCTCCTCTGCCATGATCAGTTGGGCGTTGCGGGCAACGCGGCGGGCAAAGCCGGCCGGCAGCCCATGCGCGATCGTGTGCGGCAGGATCGAGATCGAATCGGCACCGCCGGTTGCCGCCGCGAAGGCCGCGATCGCCGTGCGCAGGATATTGGTTTCCGGGTCGGCCATCGTCATCATGCGATAGGAGGTCTCGGCATGGATGCTGGCGGTCGAGGCCGGGATCGAGCAGGCTTCCTGAATGCGCGCCCACAGCTTGCGCAATGCCCGCACCTTGGCCACCGAGAGGAACTGGTCCTGGTCGACGCTGAGCGCGAAGCCGATATGCGGTGCCGCATAGACCAGTGGCTGGCGCGCCTTCTCGAACATCCTGAGATAGGACACCACGGAAGCCATCATCGTGCCGAGTTCCTGCGCCTCGGTGGCGCCGGCATTGTGGAAGACACGGCCGTCGGCCTCGAGCAGCACGCCCGGCACGCCCATCGAGAAGAAATGCGCCAGCGACTGCGGCATCGATTCCTGCAGCGCCTCGATCGAGGTGCGCAGCCGCCCGGTGCCGGCGAAGATCGCTGCCGGGTCGATGCCGAAGGAAAGGTTGAGCTTGGTCGGATCGGAGCGGCGGCGGCTCAGGAAAGCCAGCAGCCAGTCGGCCACGGCGCGGCTCCAGGGATGCGCGTCGATGCGCACCTGCACGCGGTTGAGCGGCACGCCGTCGAGCACCCGTTCCAACGCTTCCGCGGTGCGCGGCAGGCCGTAGCCGAAGGCATTCGGCGCGCCCTCGAAGACCAGCGATAGCCCGCTGGCGCCTTGGGCGATGTCTTGCAGGGCTTGCGCGCTGGCCCGGGCAATATCCGGGTCGTCGACGCGCTGGCTGACGACCCAGGGCGCGGTCGGATTTGTGCGCGGCAATGGCTCGGCGGTCGCCGATCGTTGTCTGAGCGGCTCGATGCGGATGCCGTCATCGGTGCGGGAGACGAGCTTTTCCTCGAAGGAACCGCCGGCAAGCGCCTTTTCCGCCAGCGCCTGCCAACGCTTGGCGTCCGGGTTCGGAAGGTCGACATCCCTGGTCAAGGCGCCGGCGCCCATCGCTCTCCTCGCTTTTCGGCCACATCAGCCGGGTCCAGCCAATCTAAGGTCAGGAACCGGATATCACAATGCGTCATCCGGCCGGGTTCTCTCGCGGCCATCCAATCGATTGCCAAACATGCGCGCAATCTGCAAGCGCCAAAGGCCGAATTCGCTGCGCCCCAAAATCGATGGCGGGCATTGCTGCATGCGACGAGCGTTACTATACCTCCGAATGAGGCCTTTGAGCGGAACAGATTGCGGAGACCGGATATGGTTGACGAGACCGGCATCTTCATCGGCGCCAGCCGCAAACCCGACGATTCCTATCAGCGCGCGGAGGAGCTGCTGCTGCGCTACGGCAACCGCCACGGCCTTGTCACCGGAGCCACGGGCACCGGCAAGACGGTCAGCCTGCAGATCCTGGCCGAGGGCTTTTCCAATGCCGGGGTGCCGGTCTTCTGCGCCGATATCAAGGGCGACCTTTCCGGCATATCCATGATGGGCGATGCCAAGGATTTCCTGGTCAAGCGCGCCGAGCAGGTGAAGCTCGATCCCTACCAGTTCCAGGAATTCCCGGTCATCTTCTGGGATCTGTTCGGCGAGCAGGGCCACCCGATCCGCGCCACCATTTCCGAGATGGGGCCGCTGCTTTTGTCGCGGCTGATGAACCTCACGGAGGCGCAGGAAGGTGTCATGAACATCGCCTTCCGCATCGCCGACGAGGAGGGCTTGCTGCTGCTCGATCTCAAGGATCTGCAGGCGCTGCTCGCCAACATGGCCGACCGCGCCGACCAGCTCAGCGCTCGATACGGCAATGTCACCAAACCCTCCGTCGGCGCCATCCAGCGCACGCTGCTCGTGCTGGAACAGCAGGGTGCGGCTAACTTCTTCGGCGAGCCGGCGCTGCGCATCGCGGACATCATGCGCACGACGCGCGACGGCCGCGGCGCGATCAGCGTTCTGGCCGCCGACAAGCTGATGATGAACCCAAGGCTCTACGCCACCTTCCTGCTGTGGCTGATGTCGGAACTGTTCGAGGAACTGCCCGAGGTCGGCGATCTCGACCGGCCGAAGCTGGTGTTCTTCTTCGACGAGGCCCATCTTTTGTTCGAGGACGCGCCGAAGGTGCTGATTGACCGTGTCGAGCAGGTGGTGCGGCTGATCCGCTCCAAGGGCGTCGGCGTCTATTTCGTCACCCAGAACCCGCTGGATATTCCCGAAAAAGTGCTGGCCCAGCTCGGCAATCGTGTCCAGCATGCGCTGCGCGCCTATACACCGCGCGAGCAGCAGGCGGTGCGCACGGCCGCTGAGACCTTCCGGCCCAACCCCGATTTCGATTGCGCCACCGCCATCACCCAGCTCGCCACCGGCGAGGCGCTGGTCTCGATGCTGGAGGACAAGGGCGTGCCGGCCGTGGTCCAGCGCACGCTGATCCGGCCGCCGTCATCCCGGCTTGGACCGATCGCGCCCGACGAGCGCCGCAAGATCATCGCCGAGAGCCCGGTCGCCGGCCAGTACGACGAGGCCGTCGATCGCGAATCGGCCTTCGAAATCCTGCAGAAGAAGACCAAGGAGGCGCAGGACGCCGAGGCGCAGGCAAAGCAGCAGAACAGCGGCGGCTCGCGCTGGACCATTCCCGGTTTCGACGATGTTTTGGGAACAGGCAACCGGCGGTCTTCCAACCGCCAGACCGTGGCCGAAGCCGCCATCAAGTCGGTGGTGCGCTCGGTCGGCTCCTCCGTCGGCCGCGCCATCGTACGCGGGATTTTGGGAAGCCTTGCGCGAGGCCGCTGAAGCGAAGAGGCGGCACCGAGCGGAGCGCGACGCGAATCACGCCCCGCAACCTTTGATGTCAGGCGAGGACCCGCTTGCCGTCGGGCGTATCCGTCACGGAAATGCGCCGCCCCGGAAGGCTGTCCGCGTTACCTCCCGACGATCAAATCTTACCCGTCGATGGGTGAGCCGCATCAATGGCAGCTGAAACTTTCCGCAAGGGAATTTTTCCCGGCGGAACCGCAATTTCATGAAATACCAGACGCGCCAAATCATGGCCTTTGACGTGCTGTTGCCGGGGGGCAAACTCGATAGCGCCGACAGCACGTGCGATCACGAATTATTGTGGCAAGGGAACCGAAAGCGCCCTCCAAGGTTGGGCAAAGGCTGCGGAGGGCTGAGCATCAGGAGTCCGAGTTGCGGCGCGATGACGATCTGCCAGCTTGGTATTCGGAAATTCCTGCTGAAAGGCGGCCACTGCTAAACGCGAAAGGCGGGCTGTCGTTCGGCCACACTCGCCTTATGCAGCAATTCTTGAGCGAGAACTTTTCGCGCAAGCTTTCGCTCGCCGAGATGGCGGCTGTGTGCGGGCTGTCCCCCTACCACTTCGCCCGTGCTTTCTCCAAGACGTTCGGCATGACGCCGCATCAATATGTTCTTACCCTTCGCCTTGACTTTGCCGAGAAGCTGCTGGCCGACAGGCGCATCTCGATCACGGACATCGCCTATCTGAGCGGCTTCTCGAGCCAGAGCCACCTCACCACCACGATGAAGAAATATCGCGACGCCACCCCACAGCAGGTGCGGGCAAGGCATGTTCGGTCGCGGTCCGGATAGGGAAACTAATTTAGCAGTATGGAAAATTAAGCGGATCTCTTATAAAGATTCGGCTAAAGTAATTTACTGTTAACCTCCGGAAAACCTGCGGTATATTTTCAGATAAACAGCAATTTATTGGAATACGAAGCCCTGAAAACGTGTCTTTCTGCAGCAAATCCGGTGTTCGGATTCTAAGCTGGCCGAGGGGACATGAGCGACGACACGGCGATTCGCCGGAGCCTTTCCGAGGAGATCGGTTACTGGCTGGAGTCGGCATCGCGGACGCTTGAGAAGCGCTATGGAAATGGCGTGCCCCTCGCCAAGCAGGACATGCTGCTGGCCCATTATCTCTATGGCCTCACGGCTGTCGTTCACGCGCATGACGCGCCCGCCGTCCATCTGGCGGCGGTGCGGTCCTATCTCGAGCGGCTGATCCCAACGGAGCGGGTTGCGGCGGCGCTTCAGGCTGTGCCCGAGGATGGTGACGCCTGGCTTGAAAACACGCTCGATCGCGTCGAGGCGATCGGTGAAAAACAGGGCCATGCGCTGCTGGCGCGCGGCGCCGATATCGTCATCCCATTTTCGAGCAGACACGCTTTGGCGGCAGGGTCGGCGGAACCTGCCGTGATCGAGCGCGACCCACCAAAGGAGGCATTCTCGCAATGAACTTCAGGCAGGAACGTATCAGTCCGCGCGGATCGGCCCGATTTGCAGGCAATTGGATTTCCAGCGCCGGCGACAGCCGCTCGCTCCGGCGCCGCCTGATGGCGGCGCTGCGCAAAGCGCATCGCGTGCTTGACATGCAGCGCAGGGGGCTGGGGCTTGGCACGCTCGGCGGTGGCAAGATTCTGGCGGCGGCGCTGGGTATGATTGCTTTGGGCGGTATCGCCACGCCGGCACTGGCGCAATATGCCGCCGGCGGCGGGTCCGCGACCGCTCCCGAGGCCATAGCGATCGGGAATGGCTCAACAGCCAGCCTTAACTGGGCCGTAGCGCTCGGCTTCCAGGCCCAATCGACGGCGCAATACTCTGTCGCTATCGGCCGAACCGCGTCGGCCACGGGCCCCGGTGGCGCGGTGGCGCTGGGCTCCGGCACAATCTCTAACAACATCAACACGGTAGCGATCGGCGTCAGCTCCAGTGCCACCGGGGCAGGCGCCAGCGCGCTGGGCACCTTCTCGGTAGCTTCGGGTGGCAACTCCACCGCCATCGGCGTCAGTTCCTTGGCTAGCGGCAACACGTCCTTCGCTGGCGGCTGGGGGACCCAAGCCACCGGGCTGCGCAGTACCGCGATAGGCAATTCATCGGTCGCGTCGGGAATAGATGCCTTTGCTCAAGGTACTTCCGCCGCCGCAAGCAACCAGAACGCCATCGCGATCGGCTTCCAGTCGGTTGCTTCACAGATCAACTCCATTAATATCGGCGGGCGCACTCTTGCGGGAGCGGGCGCCACTGCGCAGGGCGCCATCGCCCTTGGCACGGATGTGACGGCATCCCAGCAAAACACCGTTGCCATAGGCATCCTGACCAAGGCGACGGGAACGAGCGCCACGGCGATGGGTAACACGGCCAGCGCCTGGGGCAACCAGTCCATCGCACTCGGCTTGGGAGCGCAGGCGGGCGTTCAGGCCAACACGGCTCTGCCCAACAGCATCGCGATCGGCACCAATTCACTCTCTTCCGGCGCTTTCGCCGTCGCGATGGGTACTACCTCAGTTGCTAGTGGCACCGCCAGCACGGCAGTGGGCAACACGGCCGCTGCCAGCGGCGCAAATGCCTCCTCATTCGGGTCTGGGGCGAAGGCGGCAGGAGACAACTCCCTTGCTGCCGGCGTCAGCGCCAACGCCAGTGGTACCGCCAGCACCGCGCTCGGCATCGGTTCCAATGCATCGGCGCAGAGCGCCATCGCCGTCGGCAACAGTGCCAAGGCCGATTCCGCCGAGGCGGTCGCCATGGGCACCAATGCGGTCGCGACCGGCGGCAAGGCTGTCTCGATCGGCTCCGGCAATACCGCATACGGCAACGGCGCGGTCTCCATCGGCGATCCGAGCTATGCCAGCGGCGCCGGCGCCTTCACCGGCGGCGCCAACAACATCGCCAACAGCGACGGCACGGCGAGCGCCACCGCCGCCAATCAGGCCGCCGGCGCAGTGGCGATCGGCAACAACAACAAGGCGATCGGACAGGGCTCGGTCGCGCTGGGTAACGGCTCCACTGCCGGGGCTGCGGGCCTCGCAGGCAACATCGCCCTGGGCGACGGCGCGACTGCTGCGGCGAAGTCAGGAGACGTCGCCCTGGGCTCCGGCTCGGTGACTGTCGCGGCCGTGGGCACCAGCGGCACGACGATCGGCACCACGGCCTACAGCTTCGCCGGGACGGCTCCGACATCGACCGTCAGCATCGGCGCGCCGGGCGCGGAGCGGACCCTCACCAATCTCGCCGCTGGACGGCTCAGCAATGCCTCGACCGACGCCATTAATGGCTCTCAGCTCTTCGCCACCAATCAGCAGGTGACGCAGAACACGACTGATATCGCCAATATCGGAAATACGATCACCGACATCAACACCGGCGCGGGCATCAAATATTTCCACGCCAATTCGACGCTGCCCGATTCCCAGGCTCTGGGGGTCGATTCCGTCGCGATCGGCCCCAATGCCGTCGCCAATAATGCGGGCGACGTGGCAATCGGCCTGAACTCCGTATCCGGCGCCACGACCGTGGTCGGCGGCACGACGATCGGCGGTGTGAACTATACCTTCGCCGGCGGAACGCCGGCCGGCGCGTTCTCGGTCGGCTCGGTCGGTGCTGAACGCCAGATCCAGAACGTCGCGGCAGGGCGGTTGAGCAACTCCTCGACCGACGCAGTCAACGGCTCGCAGCTGTTCGCGACCAACCAGCAGGTGACGCAGAACACGACCGATATCGCGGCCAACACCGCCGACATCGCCGCCAACACTGCCGACATCACCACGCTCGGCAACACCATCAACAATTTTGCCGGCGACACCTCGACTGCCTACACGGACGCCAACGGCGAAGGCATCCGCTACGTGCGCACCAACGACACGACGCTTCCGGTCACCGATGCCTTCGCGCAAGGGATCGGCTCCTCGGCGCTCGGCTACCAGGCGACGGCGTCCGCCGCCAATTCCCTGGCTCTGGGCCGGGGCACCACGGTCACCATAACCGACGGTGTGGCGCTCGGCTCCGGCTCGGTTTCCGACCGTGCGGTCGCGCCCGTGTCGGGGTCGATCCTTTCCGGCACCGGCCTCATTCCTTACAACACCGCGGACATGACCCTGCTCGGCGCCGTCTCGGTGGGCACCTCCACCGCTTATCGCCAGATCATCAATGTGGCCGACGGCACCGAGGACCAGGACGCCGTCACGCTTCGCCAGCTGAAGGGCGCGCTGAGCTCTTTCGCGGTGACAGGGACCATGTACTTCCACGCCAATTCGTCCGCCCCGGACTCGTTGGCTGTCGGCGCCGATTCGGTGGCGATCGGTCCGCGCACCACCGTCAATGGCGACAACGGCATCGGCATGGGCAACGGCGCCATCGTCCAGCAGACGGCCCCCGGCGGTATCGCGATCGGCCAGACCTCGACTGTCAATGCGGCAGACAGCATCGCGCTAGGCACGAACTCGACCGCCAACGGCGCCCAGTCAATGGCGCTCGGCGCAGGCGCCACGGCCAACGAGCCGGGCAGCGTCGCTCTCGGCGCCGGCTCGACCACGGCGGCGGCGGTCGCCACCACCGGCACGACGATCAACGGCGTCGCCTACACCTTCGCCGGAACCAATCCGACGAGCACGGTGAGCGTCGGCAGCGTCGGCAACGAACGCACCGTCACCAATGTGGCCGCGGGCAGGATCAGCGACACTTCCACCGATGCCATCAATGGCAGCCAGCTCTACGCGACCAATCAAGCTGTCGAAGCAGTGCAGGGAAGCGTCGGTGACCTGAATGAGTTCGCCGTTCAATATGACAAGAACCCGGACGGCACCAAGTCGAACTCGCTGACGCTCGTCGGCGGTGACGTGAATGCGCCCGTTGTCATCCACAATGTCGGCGCCGGCACCGCCGACACCGATGCAGTCAACGTTCTGCAGCTCAACAACGGGCTGGCGACAACGTTCGACAACTCCAAGACCTACACCAATCAGGTGGCGGCCACCACGCTGCAGCAGGCCAACGCCTATACCGACTCCAAGCTCAGCCAGCTCAACATGGACATGGGCGAGGCGCGCGGCGAGGCGCGGCAGGCCGCCGCGATCGGCCTGGCGGCTGCTTCGCTGCGCTACGACGACCGCCCCGGCAAGCTGAGCGTCGCGGCCGGCGGCGGCTATTGGCGCGGCGAAGGCGCCGTGGCGTTCGGCGCCGGTTACACCAGCGAGGACGGCCGAGCCCGGGCGAATCTCTCCGGCACGACGGCGGGCGGGCACTGGGGTCTCGGCGCGGGCGTCAGCTTTACCCTGAACTGAGTCTGTCGATGACCAGGCAAACAGTCCTTGCCGTAATATCGGTGGTTTGCCTCCTTCTGTCCGGCCCGCATGCGGCCGGGCAAGGGGCGGCCCCTGCCTACAGGATAAAACCTTCCGACGTCGCGGTGCCTCCGGACGTGAGGCTTGGCGAATATCAACGGACCACGCGCCCGTTCGAAAACTGGACGCTGATCTGCGACGAGAACCTGCAGGCCAGGAAGAAAGTATGCAATATCAGCCAGTCCTTCATCGACCAGGGCCAGGCAATGGTCTTCAGTTGGTCGCTCGCGGCCGACGAGAAGGGCAAGCCGTTCATGATATTGCGCGCGCCCAGCGCGGCAGGGGCAGGCAGCAAGCTTTCGCTCAGATTTGCCGGCCGCAAACAGCCGGTCGACGTTCAACTGCAAGGCTGCGACGCGTCGGTTTGCGTCGGTTATCTACCCGTCGGCCCGGTGCTTCGCGAGCAGATCGGCAAGGAGACGATGGTCCAGGTTTCCTATTCCCTGCCGTCGGGAGCGACCGTCAGCCTCGATGCCCCGTTCAAGGGGCTCAAGACCGCGCTGTCGGCCATCAACTAGAAAGACTTTGAGATGACACGCCAATCCATCGAGGACAGAATCCTGACGCACTCCCAACCGGTCGCGCTGCCGGAGCCGCCGGCAAGTGCGCCGCCACAGCGTTCGCCAGGCTGGCGCCTGGTGCGAAACACGGCGCTGCTCGGCGCGTTCGCGGTCTTGGTCGCGGCGGCGGTGATCCTGTCGCTCCGTCTCTATCCCGCGCTCGGGACATTCGTCGCGGGCACGGCCTCCGCGCAAGCGCAGGCGCCCATGCAGGGCAAGCCGGCGGAAGCCGTGCCCGCGCCGGCCGACGCCTCGGCAAACAAGGATCCGTTTCAGGCGCATGTCGCGCAGGCAGGCGTCCGCACCTGCGCTAATCTCTTTGCCGCGCTCGGACAGGCGCTGACGGCAGGGTCGACCTATGCGGTGCAGACGCAGTGGGACAAAACTTCGCCGGATGCCCATGCGGTGCAGGCCGTGGCCGGGATGAGCTACGATCTGCCGGACTACAAGACGCAGGCCGCGGGTGTCGTCTTTGCTTCGCCCGTCGGCCAGACCTGCGAGGGCGGCTTCGTGCGCGTGGCGCCGTTCCAGCGCTCTTGCCAGGAAGTCGCCGGAACGCTCCCGAAGGGCAGCCTGCTGGCGGACAATCTTTCGAACACGATGCTTTTCAACCTGGCCAACAATGGCGGCCAGGCGCTGCTGGTCCCCACCGGCAATACCTGTGTCGTCGTCTCGGTGGCCCGCATGGGCGACTAGCGGCCGCCGTGATGGTCGATTCCTGGACAGCTGCAATTGGGAGCTACGAAAATGCTGATCAACCGTCGCCTCTCATTCCCGCTGCTGGCGGCTTTTGTCGGACTGACAATGGCGAGCCAGGCCGCTGACCTGGTGGCGCCGCCGCCGGCGCAGACCGGCGAGGAGAGGGGAATCTGGGGCGCGATCGCCTACTCACCGGGCGACGGCAGGCACGGCTTCTTCTGGGGCGCCGACAAGCGGCAGGAAGCCGAAGACATCGCGCTCGAGCACTGCGAGAATGCGGACGGCGCGGGCTGCAGGGTGGTCGAGGTGTTTCGCAACCATCGCCATTGGGACGATGATGACGGCACCGGCTTTCCCTATGAGCATTGCGCGGCGCTTTCAGTCGGCAAGAGCCGTGGCCCGGCGACCCCGTTCTGGGGTGTCGCGTCCGCCACGACGCGTCGCGAAGCCGAGGACAAGGCCAAAGCCGAATGCGGCGGTGAGGAGAAGCAGTGCAAGATCCGCGAATGGGTCTGCACCTGAGCGTCGACTGCGCTGCAGCCTGCATTAGTTCTCGCGCGTGAAGCGGAAGGCAACGGCCCGCTGCCTCAGATATTCTCCGGTGTGACTATTTCGAAAGGTATCGACCGCTGAAGGGTGGCTAACGGCGCCTGCGGTCCAATGACATCGATCATCGTCTGCACGAGAAGGGCGGAGGTGGCCTCAAGTGGATGACACAGAGCTGCCGTGATCAACCCTTCCGACAATCCCTTGCGGGTTTCGGGCCCAATGTCGCGGCATACCACCTTGATCCCCGATCGCCTCTCGGAAGACACTTCCCTCAAGGCGCGAAGCACGCCTGTGATGCCGCCGCCAACAATTAGAATCCCCACCAGATCGTCCGTCGTCTTCAGCAACTCGGCCACCATGCGGTAGGCCTCGCTCGATTCCTCGTGAGTGGGGCGGCTCTCCTCCACTGTGAGCCGAGGCGCGTGCTCGCGCAGATAGGAGCGGAAGCTGGCGTCCGAGACATCCTGGCATTGGTAGCGATGATTGCCGATGAAGACAGCAATGCGACCCGGACCTTGCGTGGTCTGGGTAATCAGGAAGGCTGCGGTGCGCCCCAGCTTCCAGTTGTCTGTGCCTACATAGGCCGCTCTCTCCGGCGCGGACTGATCCGTGATGTAGGAGACGACCGGCTTACCCATCTCCTTCAGCGAACGGATGGCCTGGCCAATGATCGGGTGATCCGCCGCGACCACCGCCACGGCGTCGCACGCATCGCCAAGCGCGATGAGTCGGCTCGATATCGTCTCCGGCGTCAAAATATCCACGAAGTCGACGACAGGGTCGATGATCTCGTCCCGCCGTTCGCGGCAGGCGGTGACGATCTTCTTCCCGAACAGTTGATAGAGGTCGCGGGTCGACTGCTGGAGCAGGAAACCCAGCCGGTAATGCGGCGAGATTTTTCGCGCCCGGTCATCGATCGCGCCGATGCCGTAAAACCCAATTTCTTCCGCGGCGCTTTGCACGCGCTGGACGGTTTTCGGCCGCACGGCAACGGTGCCGCCCAGAATTCTGTTGACCGTCGCCACCGACACGCCTGCCGCGGTAGCAAGATCGTGGATTGTCGGCCGCTTCATGAACGCCCCATCCTTCCTTCTCTGTATCATCATGATTGAAACCAAATGATACAAATGCAATTTTGATATTATTTCTGCCTTCTCCGAATATCAACCCTCCGATATGAATTGCGCCGAGTTAGGGATCGGTCAGCCGAACTGAGGGCAAGGTCTGAACCCGCAAACACGGATCGATCCGAGCGAGGAGGCGCTGTCGCGATGGATGACCTTCAGTATGGAACACGCGACAAACGCGGCAATTGGGCGCCGCACCGCCGCGCTGAGCCGGCGCCGATCTGGCACCGCCCGTTCAATGCAAAGAAAGTCGTAGCCTGGATTCCAGAGTTCTTCTGGCCGTGGAATACGTTCCACCTCGCCACGTCGCTCATTTGGGTCAACCTGCTGATCCCGAGCTGGCAGAGCCTCGCGAGCCTCTCGCTGCTCAACTACCTTTGGCTGTACGGCCTCAACGCCGCTGGTATTTTTCTTTTCTACGGCTTCTTCGAGCTGCGCTTCTACGTCCAGCGCAAGCAGCAGAACCGCTTCAAGTACAATCCGAAATTTCCGTCGGACGCACCGTCCGATGTGTTCTGGTTCCAAAGCCAGAACATCGACAATTTCGCCCGCTCGTTTTTCGTCACGATACCGCTGTGGACGGTGGTCGAGGTCGTGATGCTTTGGGTCTATGCGAACAGCTGGGCGGTCTGGCTGCCATGGACGACGAACTGGCTATACCTGTCGTTCCTGGTGCTTATCGCGCCTGCCGTGCATGAGGTCTATTTCTTCTTCCTGCACCGGGCGATCCATTGGCCGCCGCTCTACAAATGGGTGCATTCGGTCCACCACAATTCGATCAATCCGAGCCCGTGGTCGTCGCTGTCGATGCATCCGGTCGAGGGCTTCCTCTATCATGCCGAAGCCTGGCTGCACCTGTTGATCCCGTCCAACCCGGTCTGCGCCTATTTCACGCTGCATGGAGCGGGTTTCGGCGCCGTCAACGGCCATCTCGGTTTCGAGACCTTCGAGATCACCGACAAGGTCAATCTCGATAGCCATTCCTACGTGCACTACCTGCACCACAAGTACTTCGAGGTGAATTACGGCGGCGACGGGCTGGTGCCACTCGATAAGCTGTTCGGCACCTGGCACGACGGCAGCAAGGAAGCCGACGAGGTCATGAAGGCCCGCTTCCGCAAGAAAAAGGAAAAGGTGCGGAGCCAGCAGGAAGGCCGCGGCGATCCGGCATCCGGAATGCCCGCGGAATAACGAACCAAGCGCCGTTTCGGCTGGGTCCGTGAGGAGCGGGCCCGGGACAAGAAGACTTTTGTCGAACCCTACGGGGTAATCTGGGAGGAATACCATGAAGCTTTTCAAGACACTGGTGTCGACAGCGGTGCTGATCGGGTTCAGCACCGGCGCGACGCTCGCCGCCAACATCTTCGTCGTCGGCGGCAAGCCGGACGATCCGTTCTGGTCGATCGTCAAGCGCGGTGCCGAAGACGCCGGCAAGGTCGTCGAGGCTCAGGGCGGCAAGGTGACCTGGCTCGGACCGCAGAACTACGACAATCTGGGTGTCGACGCCGCCGAATTGATCCGCCAGGCGATCGACCAGAAGGCCGACGCCATCGTCGGACCGGACTGGGTGCCGGAAGCGATGGATCCTGCATTCAAGGCGGTGCGAGACGCCGGCATTCCGCTGCTTATCTACAATGCCGGCGGGTTGAAAGCGGCCGACCGTCTCGGCGCCATGAACTATGTCGGCTCCGATGACTACAAGGGCGGCGTTGCGGCCGGCGAGTACCTTACCAAGACCGGCAACAAGAAGGGCGTCTGCATCAACACGCTGCCAGGCGCCGCCAACATCGAGGCGTTTTGCGGTGGCTTCAAGGAGGGTATGAAGAACGGCGGCGGCGAAGCCGACGTGCTGCCACTACCCGCCACATCCTTCGGCTCGGCAACCGCCGTTGCCCAGGCGGTGAAGGCCTATCTGTTGCAGCACCAGGACGTAAACGCTGTCTTTACGATCGGCAACGTCGACGCCAACTCGGCCATGAACGGGATCACCCAGGCCGGCAAGGTCGGAAAGGTGCACCTGTGCGGCATGAACTTTGACGAGACCATCCTCAACAACATCAAGGGTGGCCAGCAGGACTGCGCCATCGACCAGCAGGGTTACCTGCAGGGATATCTCGCCGTGGCGATCCTCAATGGTCACGTCAATTACGGCCTGTCGGTGCCCACCCGCGAGATCCTTACGGGACCAGGCATCATCGACAAGACGAACGTCGACGCCACCATCGCTGGCGTGAAAGCAGGGACACGATAATCCTCCCGCCTGGGCCGCCCGCGTTTTGCGGCGGGCGGCCCTTTTTCCCTGTCTCCGCGGCGGCGCATTACGGCCAGCCGCGTGCTCGCGGATTACCCTAATGGCACATCCCGTCGCTTCCACATCAACGCCTGCGCTCGAACGCTCGCAGTCCGGACTGGCTCTCGGCCGGTTGGCGCGTCGACCGGAGTCGGGCTCGTTCCTTGGCATGGTCGCAGTCCTGCTTTTCTTCGGCGTATTCGGCGGCAACAGTTTCATGTCGGCAGCCGGTGCGGCAAGCTGGCTGAACATCGCTTCCGAGATCGGGATCATCGCGCTGCCGATAGGGTTGCTGATGATCGCCGGGGAACTGGACATCTCGGTCGGCGCGGTGATCCCCGCGGCGTCGCTCACCGCAGCCATCGTCTCGGGTCACTATGGGCTGCCCGATTGGCTTGGCATAGCGGCAGCGCTTGGCCTCGGCCTCGCCGTCGGCCTCGTCAACGGCCTGTTCGTGACGAGGACAACCATCCCGTCGCTTATCATCACCATCGGCACCATGTTCGGCACGATGGGGCTGACGCTGGGCCTCACCGTCAAGGTCGCCGGCAGCACCGGCGTCTCGCTCGTGCCGGACCCGCTTACCAAGCAAATCTTGGGTGACTATCTCGGCGGCATGTTCCAGGTCACGATCCTGTGGTGGGTCGTGTTCGTCATTGGCCTGTTCTGGCTGTTGCACGTCTCGCCGATGGGCAACTGGATCTACGCGCTCGGCGGAGACAAGGAAAGCGCACGCAATGTCGGCATCCCAACCAAGCGCCTGACCATCGGGCTGTTCATGCTGTCCGGCTTCAGCGCCGCTTTCGTCGGGGTCAGCGAGGTGATGGTCTACCAAAGCGCGCAGGTTCTGGCCGGTCAGTCCTTTATCTTCAATTCCATCATGTGCGTGGTCATCGGCGGCGTCTTGCTCACGGGCGGTTTCGGCTCGATCGTCGGCATCGTGTTCGGCACGCTCACCTTCTCGATCGTGAACCAGGGCATCTATTTCACCAGTCTCGATCCCAATGTCGGCAGCGTCATCATCGGCGCGCTTCTGTTGATAGCGGTGTTGACCAACGACACGTTCCGGCAGTTGGCGCTCAGCTATTCGTCGAAGAAGGGAGGACAGTCATGATGGACGCAATCAAATCATCACTGCGCCGTCCCGAAGCCGGATCTGTCCTCAGCCTCATTGGCGTGGTGCTGTTCTTCGTTCTGTTCGGCGGCGCTAATTTGGGCACGCTGGTTGGCGCGGCGAGTTGGGTCAATTTCGCGGCCAATCTCGGCATCGTCGCCACTCCCGTCGGCCTGCTGATGATCGCGGGCGAACTCGACATTTCCATCGGCGCCTTGATCCCCGCCGGTTCGATGACCACGGCCATCCTGACCGGCTACTACGGACTGCCGATAACCGTAGGGATCGCCGGCGCGCTGGCGGTCGGCGTGGCGGTTGGCCTGATCAACGGCCTGCTGACGATACGAACCTCCGTGCCCTCGCTGATCATTACCCTGGCCACGCTGGTCGCCATGCAAGGGGTGGTGCTCGGCGGGTCGGTGCTTCTGACCGGCAATGCCAGCGTTGCCGTGACCGCGCCGGACTGGGCCAAGTTCCTGTTCGGCCAGCTGATCGGCGGCAGTCACCAGGTGATCATTGTCTGGTGGGTCGCCTTCGCTGCGATCATAGGATTCGTTGTGCACAAGACCCGCTACGGCAACTGGCTGTTTGCAATGGGCGGCGACAAGGTCAGCGCCCGCAACGCCGGCATTCCGACGAACCGGATGACCATTGCGCTGTTTGTGTTGTCCGCGGTCAGCGCCACATTCGTTGGCATCTGCCAGGCGATCCTGTTTAACTCCGCTCAGGTCTCCGGCGGCATGAGCTTCATCTTCAATGCGATCGTGTCCGTGGTGGTGGGCGGTGTGCTGCTGACCGGCGGTTTCGGGTCGGTCGCTGGTATCTTTGTGGGGACCGTCACCTTCGCCATCGTCAGCCAGGGCATCTACTTCACCCAGATCGACCGAAACTGGTCGAACTTGATTATCGGCGTGATGCTCCTGCTGGCCGTGCTGATGAACCAGTCATTCCGCGACCTGGCGCTGTACTTCAGGCCGCGGCGCAAGCGAACCGCGCCGCGGGAGCCAGCCAACCCATGAGATGAGTTTGAGATCACTTCCCGCTTCGGTGAATGCCACCCCCGCGCAGTCGAATTGCAGATGAAGAGATAACGCCATGAACGACAAACCTGCCATTCTCGAACTGAGGAACGTCAACAAGTCCTTTGGACCGATCGACGTGCTGCACGATATCTCGCTAAGGGTGCGCGCCGGCGAAGTGCTTTGCCTGCTCGGCGACAACGGCGCCGGCAAGTCTACCCTCATCAAGACCCTGGCCGGGGTCCACAAGCCAACCAGCGGCCAGATATTGATGGATGGTCAGCCCGTTACATTCACCGGCCCAAGCGATGCGCAGGGGCGCGGAATTGCCACCGTGCATCAGTTCGGCGGCACGTTTCCGCTGATGAGCATCGGGCGGTCTTTCTTCGTCGGCGTCGAGCCGACCAAGGGTTGGGGGCCGTTCAGGATCTACGACCGCAAGCGCGCCAACGAGATCGCGGTGAAAGCGGTCCGGGATTTCGGCATCACCCGCATCGACGACGGCGACCGGCTGGTGGGAGGCCTGTCGGGCGGCGAGCGCCAGTCGCTCGCGATTGCCCGCGCCGTGCATTTCGGAGCGCGCGTGCTGATCCTGGATGAGCCGACCGCGGCACTCGGCGTCAAGCAGGCCTCGCATGTGCTGCGCATCGTCAACGAGGCCAAGAAGCGCGGCCTGGCGGTGGTCTTCATCACCCACCAGGTCATGCACGCCATGACCGTCGGCGACCATTTCGCGGTGCTGATCCGCGGCGCCATCGCAGCCGATTTCCGCAAGGGCGAAAAGTCACGCGAGGAAATTACGGATCTGATGGCCGGCGGCGAGACCATGGCCGACCTCGAAGCCCAGGTCGAAGGCTACATGGAAACCCATGCGGGCCATCCGCCGTCCCTAATCCCAGCCGCTCACTAGACTTTCCTTGGGAGGCTATCCAGTCCGGCGCGGCTTCATCTCACCGCTCACCGCGATCCCGTAAACCCGAAAAGCAAAAACAGGACAGAAATGACAATTCGCATTGCAGTGATCGGCGCCGGCCTCATGGGCGCGGATCATGCCAGGATAGTCGCCGAGGAACTGCCAGGCGCAACCCTCCAATTGGTTTGCGACATGGATGAGCGGCGCGCTCGTTTCGTCGCCGATGCATGCGGCGCCAACGACATTGCCACCGACCCCGAGGGCGCCATCGCGCGGCAGGACGTTGACGCCGTTATCATCGCCAGCCCCGATTTCACGCACGCGCCGCTGTCCATGGCCTGCATCGGCGCCGGCAAGCGGGTTCTATGCGAAAAGCCCCTTTCACAAGCGTCGGCTGACTGCATCGCGGTGATGGCAGCCGAACAGAAGGCCGGAGCGAAATTCGTCCAGCTCGGCTTCATGCGCCGGTACGACCGCTCCTACCAGGAGATGAAGCGGGCGCTGGAAGACGGCCGTCTCGGCCGGGCGTTGATGATGCACAATTTCCACCGCAACGTCGAAACGCCGGCCGCCGATTTCACCGGCGCGATGGCCATCACAAATTCCGCCCCGCATGAATTCGACGTCGTGCGTTATGTGCTGGGGACTGAATATGCCGCCATTTCCGCATTCCAGCCGAGACGCTCGGACGCGCGTGTTGCGCCTGTTGTCATGGTGCTGGAAACCATGGATGGCCAGCTGGTCAACATCGAGATCAACAACAACGCCGCCTACGGCTATGACGTGCGTGCCGAGCTGATCGGCGAACGGGGTGCCCTGGCGACCAACAATGTAGCCTATATCCGCACTGAGTCCGCGCTTACCCAAAGCACCAGCTACGACGCCGATTGGCGGACCCGGTACTACGATGCCTATCGCCGCCAGAACCGCGACTTCCTGCGCTTCGTCGTGACCGGCGATTTCCCGGCGACCGCCTCGGATTGCTGGGACGGATACTGCGCGGCCCTCGTTGCCGAGGCCGGCGTGAGGGCGCTCAAGGAAGGCCGCCGCACAGAGGTCCAGATGATTGCAAAGCCGGAGTTCTACGCGTGAAGCTCGGTTTCGTTTCAGACAGTCTCGGCAACCTGCCGTTCGAGGCGGTGATCAATCATGCCCAGCGCATGGGCGTATCCGGTATCGAGGTGAACACGTGCGGCTGGTCGACCGCCCCCCATTTCCGTCTCGCATCGATGCTGGGCAACAGGGAAACACAGAGACGCTTTATGGGAGCGTTCGAGGAACGCGGGCTGGAGATCATCAGCCTGAATGCGAATGGCAATCCGTTGCATCCGACCGACCGGGCCCAGGGCGAGGCTTTGAAAGATACGATCCGCGTCGCCGGCGAGATGGGCATCCGCACCGTCTGCACCATGAGCGGCCTCCCGGCCGGCAGCGCCGGCGACACCATGCCGAACTGGGTTGTCTCGTCCTGGCCGCCGGAAACGCAGACCATCCTCAAATATCAATGGGAAGAAAAGCTGATCCCGTTCTGGACCGAGATCGCTGCGCTGGCGAAGCAAAACGGCGTCGAGCGCATCGCGCTGGAACTGCATGGCAATCAATGCGTCTACAACGTGCCCTCGCTGTTGAAATTGCGACAAGCGGTCGGGCCGGTCGTGGGCGCCAATCTCGACCCCTCGCACCTGTTCTGGATGGGCGCCGATCCGCTCGCGGCCGCCGAAGCGCTGGGCGAGGCCATCTATCACGTGCATGCCAAGGATACGATGCTGAACCGGCCCGTTCAGGCAACGACCTCGCTGCTCGAGAATGGCAGCCTGATGGACATCCCGGCCCGCTCCTGGAGCTACATCACGCTCGGCTTCGGTCATGGCGAGGAGTGGTGGCGGCAGTTCTGCTATCGGCTGAAGATGGCCGGCTATGATGGCTGGCTCTCCATCGAGCACGAGGACGTGCTTCTGAATTCGCTGGAGGGGCTCGAAAAGTCGGTTGCCCTGCTCCAGGGCGTGATGCCGTCGGCTCCCGCAGACTTCAAACCGCAAGATATCTGAGGAGACGTATATGCCCTGGGTCGATGCTTGTGCCGCTGACGAAATCGAAGCCGAGGAAGCCAAGCGTTTCGAGAATGGCGGCCGCACCTTCGCGATCTTCCGTAACGATGCGGACGAATATTACTGTACGGACGGATTATGCACACACGAGGCGATCCACCTTGCCGACGGTCTTGTCATGGGCAATACGGTGGAGTGTCCCAAGCACGCGTCCGTTTTCGACTTCACCACTGGCGAAGTCGAAACGCCGCCGGCCTGCGAGAACCTCAGGACATACAAGACCAAGGTCGAGAACGGCCGCGTGCACATCGAGATCTGACATGTCCGACACCTTTATCCTCGCCGCCTGCGCCGAAATGCTGTGGCGCGACAGGCCGATGGAATTCCGCGTCAGGCGGTTGACCGAACTGGGCTTCCAAATCGGGCTGTGGAACTGGCCGGAGCATGATCTCGCCATGCTCGAAAAATCCGGCGCCACCTTCTCGATCATGAACGGCTATCTGCGCGGCCGGCTCGCCGACGATGAAGGCGCGGAAGAACTCTTGAAGACAGCTAAGGAGACGGCCGCCGTCGGCAAGCGCCTCGGCGTGGCGCGCCTCAACCTGCATGGCACCGGACTGGGCGAGGGGGGTCTGCCGGTCAGCCCGTGCGAGACGGTGACCGGCGCGATGTGGCTCAAGGCGCGCGATACGCTCAACCGCGTCGCCGATCTTGCCGAAGCGGAAGGCGTTACCTTCACGCTGGAAAACCTCAACCTGCCGGTCGATCATCCCGGCGTGCCCTTCGCGCGCGCCCAGGACACGCTGGCGCTGGTGTCCGCCGTCAACCGGCCGGGCCTGCGCCTCAACCTCGACCTCTATCACGCGCAGATCGGCGAGGGGAATTTGATCGAGCTCTGCCGCGCCTGCCTGCCATGGATCGGCGAGGTCCAGGTGGCGGACGTGCCGGGGCGCATGGAGCCCGGCACCGGCGAGATCAACTATCGCGGCATCGCCCGCGCGCTGAAGGGTATGGGCTATCGTGGGCCGGTCGGCATGGAAGCGTTCGCTTCCGGCGATCCCGAAGCGGCGCTCGAGGCTTTCCGCAACGCTTTCACCATCTGAGGGGAAAATGGTCACCAAGAACAACCGTCCCACCGTTGCCGACATCCGCGCCATGAAGGCGCGCGGACAAAAGATTTCGATGCTCTATGTCACCTCGCTCGAAGAGGCGGCGGCGGCGAACGCGGCCGGCGTCGACATGCTGTCGATCGAGGGTCGCTTCTTCTCGCCGGAGATGCGCGATGCGGCCGGCCGCTGCTTCGTCCAGGTTGGGTTGCCTTACGGCCCCGCCGGCGATCTGGTCTCGGCGGAAGACTATCTGAAGGCCGCCTATCACTTCACGCGCATGGACGGCGACTGCTTCTACTGCGCCGCCTCGCTCGATATCCAGAAAACGCTCTGCGACAACGCCGTGCCGATCATCGCCCATGTCGGCCTCATCCCCTCGCAATGCACCTGGACCGGCGGCTTCAAGGCCGTCGGCAGGACGGCCGAGAGTGCGCGCTGGGTGTGGGACCACGTGAAACGCCTCGAAGCCATCGGCTGCTTCGGCGCCGAATTGGAAGTGGTGCCTGACCGCATCGCCGAACTGATCACCAGGAACACGCCGATGATCATGCTCGGCATGGGCGCCGGCCCCCATGCCGACGCGCAATATCTTTTCAGTGAGGACCTGCTTGGCCACACCGCCGGGCACAAGCCGCGCCACGCCAAGACCTATCGCAACTTCGCCGCCGAATTCGAGCGGCTGCAGCGCGAGCGCATCGCCGCCTATCGCGAGTTCATCGCCGATGTGCGCACCGGCGCCTATCCCGAGCCGCAGCACGTCGTGCCGATCGCCGACGGGGAGCTTGCCGCTTTCAAGGCCGCAGTGGATCTCTAGCGTTGAAGTGCGATCAGCCGATCTCGATGTCCATTTTGGCGATCAACCGCTCGCTCGCCCTTCAGGCGGCGTCCCACTGGCCTCTAAGCGTGTCCGCATTGGCGAGGGTGAGCCCGCAGGCCTCGACTGATCGCTTGGTGGCCGCGACGAGGTCCTGATTTCCCGAAGCCGGTGTTCCATCGGGCAGGAAAAGATTGTTCTCGAACCCGACGCGCGCGTTCCCGCCAAGCAGCGCGGCTGCCGTCACGCACGCCGTCTCCTGGTTGCCGAAGGCGCAGACCATCCAATGGCTTGCGGCGGCATTGCCCGGGGCCAAGAACGGCAGCAGGTCGGCCGGGCGGGACGTCCGTCCAACCGCGTAGCGACCGAGCGCATAGAGAACCGGCACATTGTCGAAGGGGATCAGGCCGCGGCCCGCGAGCATCGCGAGATAGGTTGCCTCCTCGGGAGTGTAGAGGATGATCTGCGGTGTGATCTTCTCCCTGCGCAGCGTTTCAAGGAATGCGGCGAAACCCGCTTCGTAAGTTTGGTCGGGCAACAACTCGCGCAGGGCCAGTGAAACCGCCTCGGGCCGCGCTTCCAGCACCACCCGCATCTGCTGTTCGGGCCGATAGATGCCCAGTGCCTCGCTGGTGATCTGGACGACGAGCCGTTCGTCGACACTGGCCCTGATCGCCGCGGTTGCGGTCCGGTAGGCTTCGGCGTCGAGCAGGTGATGGCCGTCGCGGTCGCGGACATGGACATGGATCATGGCGGCGCCCGAGTCGAGCGAAGCCGCGGCCACATGCGCCAACTCATCCGGTGTGATCGGCAAGGCGGGATGATCGGCCTTCGTGCGCCGGCCGCCATTTGGCGCCACGGCGATCGCGACTGGATCGGGGCGGCTGGCAACCGGTTGCATGGAATTCCTTTCGGCCCGAATGGCTGCTTCATCTGTCGCATAAGCATGCGTTGTGCAACAGATGCGACGTCATGGCCATCGACGCGATCGTCGAGGCCTCGTCGACCCGTCCGCTGAACGTCGCCGGGCAATCAAAGGGCGGGGCGCTTGGCTATGGCCAGGCCCATGCCGAGCGCGATCATAGCGCCGCCGGAGGCCTCCCGCAGCCGGCGTATGGTGCTGGCGCGCCCGGCCGCGCCTTGCCGGATGCGGCTCGCCGCAAAAGCGACCACGACATCGGCCACTGTGTTGAGCGTCACCGATATGAAGCCAAGGACCATGAATTGCAGCGCAACGTGGCCGGCGCCCAGGTTCACGAATTGCGGAATGAAGGCCAGGAAGAAGGCGGCCGTCTTTGGGTTCAAGGCCTCGACCAGCACGCCTTCGCGAAACGCTCGGCCAGTGCCGACGGCAGGCGACAGCGTCTCGCCTTCCAGCATCGTCTTTGCCTCGCGGCGCGCGGACTGGAAGGTGCGGAAGCCCAGCCAGACGAGGTAGAGGGCACCGATCAGTTTCAGCGCCGTGAACAGCTCCGCGCTGGCGAGCACGATAGCCGAAACACCCAGGCTGCCGGCAAGCACGTGGACCATGCCGCCGAGGCCCGTCCCGAAACTCGAGGCAATGCCTTCCGCGCGTCCTCCAGCCAGCGTGCGTGCGGCGACATAGAAGATGCCCGGCCCCGGTGTAATGGCAAGCAGGAATGCCGCGGCGAAGTACAAGGCGAACTGGGTCAAATCCGGCATGATGGACGCTCTTGAAAGTGCAGGGCCGGGTTCACACCGGCCAGTCTTCAGACCGGCCAGTCTTCACACCGGCCAGTCTTCACACGGGAATGAGCGGAGCGACCTCGCGGTCGGACGGTCGCTCGCTCGATGACAGGCCGGACACGACGCCGGCGCGATCGGCCGCGTTGCGGTTCTGGCTCATCTTGCGCTTGCCTTCGAGCTTCCTGATCGGCATGCGCAGGCCGACAATGCCCTTCAGTTGCGACTGGATGAAATCCGCCGGTGCGTCCGACACGGCCCAGGGTCCTGCGCGCTCGCCCTCATGCAGGTTGGTCAGGCGGGTCACCACCTCGAGCAGCCTGTCGGCATCCTCGAAGAACTCGATCGGCCCATGGGCGTGGACGGCGACATAGTTCCAGGTCGGCACCACCTTCCCGGTCTCCTGCTTGGTCTGATACCAGGCCGGCGTCACATAGGCGTCCGGGCCCATGAACATCGCCAGGCCGTCGCCCAGCGGCGGCATGCGCCATTGCGGGTTTGCCTTTGCGACATGGCCGTAGATCACGCCGTGCTCGCCCTCGTTCTCGTCGAGGAAAAGCGGCAGAGGCGTCGCCAGCGGGCCATCGGCCGTGGCGGTGACCAGGATTGCCAGCCGCGCGGCGCGGATCGTGGCGGTGAGGCTCTCATGATCGTCGTCGCGAAAGGCGGGCGGTGTGTACATGGCAAAACTCCTTGCGTTCCAGGAAAAGATGCCGGATGTCTGGCTTGCTTGGAATATCCAGTTTTGAAGGTTTTTGGTGGTCCAGTTGGAGCAGGACGGCGTCGCGCGGCGGATCATCGCGGCGATCAAGGAGCAGATCCACAGCGGCGCCTATCGGCCAGGCGATCGCCTTCCGTCGACGCGGGCTTTTGCGACCGAGTGGGGCGCCTCGCGAACCACGGTGACGGCCGCTTACAATCAGCTCGACGCCGAAGGCTATCTGATCATCCGGCATGGTGCGCGCGCCATCGTTGCTCCGGGGTTGGAGAGGGCGTCGGGAGAGGCGCCCGTCGCAGCCGCTTCGCCACGCAACCTCTCGGCATTCGCACGACGGTTACTGGCCTTGCCTGCGCCTGCGGAAGGGCAACCAGCCAAGCTTGCGGATTTCCGCTATGGCGAGTTGTCCGGTGCGGACTTCCTGGTGCTGGCCTGGCGGCGCGCGTCGAACAAGGCGATCCTGCGGCGCGCCGCGCGGCTGCGCTATGGCGATCCTCAGGGGTCTTCCGTTCTGCGCAACGCGCTTCAGGCCTATCTCTGGCGGGCCCGCGGCATCAGTTGCACGCCGGACCAGATCGTCATCGTCAACGGCTCGCAGCAGGGATTGGACCTCTGCGCGCGGCTCATGCTCGATGCCGGTGACCCCTTTGTGATCGAGAACCCCGGCTATCTATTGGCACGCCACGCCTTCGTGGCGGCCGGAGGCGTCGCCGTGCCCGTTGCCGTCGACGCGGACGGGCTAAGGACGGATACGCTGCCGCCGGCCCGCCTCGCCTATGTGACGCCTTCGCACCAGTTTCCGCTCGGTGGCGTGCTTTCGGCGACGCGGCGGCGTTCGCTGCTGGCCTGGGCCGCCGGCGCGGGGGCCTATATTGTGGAAGACGATTATGACGGCGAATACCGTCATGACATCAGCCCGATCCCGCCTCTGCAGGCGCTCGACGCGGATAGCGTCATCTATGTCGGAACGCTGTCCAAGACGCTCTCGCCGACCTTGAGGCTCGGCTATCTCGTCGTCCCCGCCAGCCTGCGCCGGGCGTTCAGCGAGGCCAAGCGCCTGACCGACCGGCATGCTCCGATGCTGGAACAGGACGTGCTGGCCGAATTGCTGGCGAGCGGCGCCTACGAGCGCCACGTGCGCAGCATTCGCAGGAAGAACGCCGAGCGCAGGGGCATCCTGCTGCAGGCTTTGACTGAACATCTGGGGTCGCGGGTTACCGTCGCCGGGGCCGAGACTGGCCTGCATGTCGTTGTCTGGTTGAACGGCATCGATGCTGGACGCGAACCGGCGATCATCGCCGCGGCGGGCACCGCCGGTATCGGCCTCTATCCCGTGTCGCCGCTCTACGATCCGAGCGGGCCCCGGCCGGAAACGGCCGGCTTCATTCTTGGTTACGCCGGGCTCGATGCGGAAGCACTGCGGCGCGGCGTTGCGGTGCTGGCCACCATATTGGCCGAGCACCGCTGACGAAACCAACCGCTTAGAAAATCTCGTTGGTGAGCCGCTTCACCGGACCGAGCAGGATCGAGCCCGTCGGCACGCCATTGTCGATCGGGATGGCCTTGCGCTCCGGCAAGTCCTCTTCCGGCGCGCCGATATTGGCCGTCACGATAACCGGCGTCTTGGTCGGCACGCGGTCGTAGAGATCGATGATGTCCTGGTTGATCAAACGAACGCATCCCGACGACACCGACTTGCCGATCGACCACCATTCCGGCGAGCCGTGCAGGCGATAGAGCGTGTCCTGGTTGCCTTGGAAGAGATAGAGCGCACGCGCCCCGAGCGGGTTCTTCAGGCCACCCGGCATGCCGCCGTTCTTGGCGCTGTATTGCGTCAGTTCCGGCTGTCGGGCGACCATCTCGTCCGGCGGCGTCCATTTCGGCCATTTCTGCTTCCACTGCACGACGGCGTCGCCCGACCATTCGAAGCCGGCGCGACCGAGGCCGACGCCGTAGCGGATCGCCTGACCGCCCTCGCGCACCAGATAGAGGAAGTGGCCGGTGGTATCGACGACGATGGTGCCCGGGCGCTGTCCGGTCGGATCGGGGACGATCTGGCGCAAGAATTTGTGATCGATCTTGTTGACCGGGATGGCCGGCAGGTCGAAGCCATTGTCCGACATCGCGCCATACATCGTCTCGTAATCGCCGAGGGGCGGCTCGACATAGGCCGGCGGTGGCGGCTGGATGGGAGCGGGGGCCGGACCGGTGGTGGTGCACGCGGACACGGCGGCCGAAGCAGCGCCAAGGGCTGTGAAATTGAGGAAGCCACGGCGGCTGAGGCGGAAGGAAGCGTCTGACATGGTTGCCTTTTCTAGGTCTTAATTCGCAAGAAAGCATGAATCCGCCGGCACGTCGCCGACGGCATTCATAACAGTCGGCGGCGATAGGCGGTTCCAATTCTGGCCTGAGGGTGGACAGAAAAAGGCGAAGCTGTGACCGCGCCATAGCTGTTGCGCTGCAGCAACAGAGGTCTCAGGCGCCTGCCAGGAGACCTTCGAGCGAAGGCAGGATCAGGCCCGGCTGAAAGTCGCGGTATTCATCCGGCTGGTTGGTCCGGTTGATCCAGACCGTACGGAAACCGAACTTGGTCGCGCCGGCGATGTCCCAGCGGTTCGACGACTGGAACGACACCGCGCCCGGATAGAGCCGCCAGCCAGTGACCACCATGTCGTAGACCGACGGGTCGGTCTTGAAGCGTTTGACCTGGTCGACCGAGAAAACGTCGTCGAGGATCTGGTCGAGCGCCGCGGACTTGACCGCCGCGTCGAGCATTTCGGGCGAGCCGTTGGATAGGATCGCAAGCTTCGCGCCCGAGGCCTTGAGCGCTTTCAGCACGGCGGGCACTTCAGGATAGCAGTCGAGCCGCCAATAGGCTTCGAGCAGTCTCGTCCGCAGCGCCGGATCGGCCGAGGGAACCTTGCGCAACGCAAAGTCGAGCGCCTGCTCGGTCAATTGCCAGAAATCGGCGTAAGCGCCCCCCATCAGCGTCCGCACCCAGGAATATTCGAGTTGCTTGGCGCGCCAGATTTCGGAGAGAAGCTGGCCGTCCGGCCCGATCTCGCCGGCATGCCGGCGCACGGCGGCGTGCACGTCGAACAACGTGCCATAGGCGTCGAAGACATAGGCCGCATGATGCATAACGAGAGTTTTGAGGCGAGGATGCGCCCCGTGCAAGCGCTGATTGCGCTTTTAATGCATGTCGCCCAAAAGTGTGTCGCGGTTTTGGGAAACCGACATGCATCAAACAAATAATGCATGTCGCCCAAAAGTGTGTCGCGGTTTTGGGAAGCCGACATGCATCGAACAAGAGACTTGCAGGGCGTTGCCCGATCCGTTTCGGGCGACGCTCTGTAAGTATCGCTGGCCTCAACGATTTTTGGCCATGTCGGTTGACGCCAACCGTCAAAGCATCGTCCTATGGCGGCCTGAAATCACTCATTTGGACGGCGAACATGACACTGGCGGCGGCGGCGCAAACCGCGACTTGGACCTATGTGGACGGCGACTGGTACGAGGGCAACGTCGCCATTCTCGGGCCGCGCAGCCACGCCATGTGGCTGGGCACCAGCGTCTTCGACGGCGGCCGCTGGTTCGAGGGCGTGGCGCCCGACCTCGAGCTTCATTCCGCCCGCGTCAACGCCTCGGCGACGGCGCTTGGCCTGAAACCCTCCATGACCGCCGAGGAGATCGCCGGCCTGACCTGGGATGGGCTGAAGAAATTCGACGGCAAGACGGCGGTCTATATCAGGCCGATGTATTGGGCCGAGCATGGCGGCTATATGGGCGTGCCGGCCGATCCGGCCTCGACCCGCTTCTGTCTTTGCCTCTACGAATCGCCGATGATCCCGCCATCCGGCTTTTCGGTCGGCGTCTCGCTGTTCCGGCGCCCGACCATCGAGACCATGCCGACCAACGCCAAGGCCGGCTGCCTTTACCCCAACAACGGTCGCGCCATCCTGGAGGCCAAGAACCGCGGCTTCGACAACGCGCTGGTGCTCGACATGCTTGGCAATGTCGCCGAGACCGGAACCTCCAACATCTTCCTGGTCAAGGACGGCCATGTGATGACGCCGGCCCCGAACGGCACGTTCCTCTCCGGCATCACCCGCTCGCGCACCATCAACCTGCTCGGCGACTACGGTTTCAGGACCACCGAGAAGACGCTGTCGGTTCGCGATTTCCTCGAGGCCGACGAGATATTCTCGACCGGCAACCACTCGAAAGTGGTGCCCATCACCCGCATCGAAAACCGCGACCTGCAGCCCGGACCGGTCGCCAAGAAGGCGCGCGAGCTCTATTGGGAATGGGCGCATTCGACGTCCGCCGCCTGAGCCGCCGGAGCGTTTCACCGTTTCACGCAGACGGCGAACAGCTCCGCCTCGTTGTTTTTGCGCAATTCCGGGCGGAAAACCGTTTCGCACTTTTCCCGGAATTGCTCTAAAAAGTCGCTCGGCGCTCCATTCTGGAGTTGCCCCGACCCATTCCAGACCTATCTTAGCTCGGTAATATCACCGGCTTTTTCCTCGAGGGAGTACCATCCATGGCTTTTGAGTTGCCCGCTTTGCCTTACGACTACGAGGCCCTGCAGCCTTACATGTCGAAGGAGACGCTGGAGTATCACCACGACAAGCACCACAAGGCCTATGTCGACAACGGCAACAAGCTGGCGGCCGAGGCCGGAATGGGCGACCTGTCGGTCGAAGAGGTCGTGAAGCAGTCCTTCGGCAAGAATGCCGGGCTCTTCAACAATGCGGCCCAGCATTACAACCACATCCATTTCTGGAAGTGGATGAAGAAGGGCGGCGGCGGCAACAAGCTGCCGGGCGCGCTGCAGAAGGCGGTCGACAGCGATCTCGGCGGCTACGACAAGTTCAAGGCGGATTTCATCGCCGCCGGCACCACCCAGTTCGGCTCCGGCTGGGCCTGGATTTCGGTCAAGAACGGCAAGCTGGAAATCTCCAAGACCCCGAATGGCGAGAACCCGCTGGTCCATGGCGGCTCGCCGATCCTCGGCGTCGACGTGTGGGAGCACTCCTACTACATCGACTACCGCAACGCGCGGCCGAAATATCTCGAAGCCTTCGTCGACAGCCTGATCAACTGGGACCACGTCCTGGAGCTTTATGAAAAGGCCAAAGGTTAAGCGATTTTGACGAAAAACCCCGGCATGCCGGGGTTTTTCTTTTTCGGGACAGGAGAAGCCACAAGGCAGCCAGCACAATCGTCACGGCGAAAGGGAATAATCCCGCCGCGACGCCCGTTAACCTGTAGCCGCGAACTCTCTTCATCATGGAGCCAATTGAATGAGAATGCTTGTCATCGCCATCTCTATGCTCGCCTTCGCCGGTTCGGCCGCCTATGCCGATCCGATCAAGGATCGCCAGGCCCTGATGAAGGAGCGCGGCAAGCTCGCCGGGCAGATCTCGAAGGTCGTCAAGGGCGAGGAGCCTTTTGACGCCGCCGCGGTGCTGACGGCATTGCAGGCCCTGGAGGCCAATGCCGAGAAATTCGATGCCGACAAGCTGTTCCCGACCGGCTCCGACAAGGGCGACACCACGGCCGGGCCGAAGATCTGGGAAGACATGGCGGGCTTCAAGGCGGCTGAGGACAAGTTCCTGGCCGACGCCAAGGCCGCGGTCGCTTCCCCGCCGGCCGATGTCGACGCGCTGAAGACGCAGCTCAACACACTGGGCGGCGATTGCGGCACCTGCCACCAGACCTACCGCATCAAGAAGAGCTGATCGCTAAATGGCCTGGCTGAAGAAGCTTGCCGGGGCCGTCATCGTACTTGGCGGCGCCGCGGCAATCGTCGGCTGGGTCCTGTCGGCGCCGGCCAGGCTGGACGCTGCGGCCGTTGCCCAGCTCGGCCCCGGCGACGCCGCCAGGGGCAAGCGCATCTTCTATGCGGGGGGCTGTACCTCCTGCCACGCCAAGCCGGGCGCCCAGGGCGACGCCCGTCTCGAACTCGTCGGCGGCCTGGAACTCAAGACGCCATTCGGCACCTTCGTTCCGCCCAACATCTCGCAGGACCAGAAGGATGGCATCGGTGCCTGGAGCAAGGAGGAATTCGCCAACGCCATGCTGAGGGGCGTCTCGCCCTCGGGTGAGCATTTCTACCCGGCCTTTCCCTATGCGTCCTACGCGCGCATGAAGCCGGCCGACATCGCCGACCTCTACGCTTTCATGAAGACGCTGCCGGCGGTTGCCGGCAAGGCACCGGACCACAAGCTTTCCTTCCCCTTCACCATCCGCCGCGGCATTGGCCTCTGGAAGCTTCTCTATCTCAGCCCAGAGCCGGTGATAGCGCTGCCCGACGGCACACCGGACAAGGTTCTTGCCGGCCGCTACCTGGTCGAGGGACCCGGCCATTGCGGCGAATGCCACACGCCGCGCGATTTCGCCGGCGGCGTCAGGAAGGGCGAGTGGCTGGCGGGCGCCGTGGCCGCCGAAGGCTCCGGCATCGTGCCCAACATAACCTCGGGCGAGGGCGGCATAAAGGACTGGTCCGAGGCCGACATCGCCAACTACCTCGAAACCGGCTTTACGCCCGACTTCGATTCCGTCGGCGGAGCCATGGTCGATGTGCAGCGCAACATGGCGCAACTGACGGCCGACGACCGCGCAGCGATCGCCGCCTATCTCAAGGCCGTCCCGCCGCATCCCAACGGCTATCCGGCGCGCAAGCCGGCGAGCTGACCTCGCTTACGCTGGCAGCAATCCATTTACAGGTGGCGATCGCCCAGAAAATCGAAGCCGCCTTCGAAGAAGTGGTTGTAGTTGCAGGTCAGTTCTTCGCCTGGCGCGATGTCGCGTAGCGCGTAGGTCTCCTCGGGCGAGGAGACGTCGCAGTTCGGGTCGTCATCGTGGTTCATGTAGCGCGCGTCGTCAGCCTCGAAGACGATGAAGCTCGGATCGTGCCGGTCCGGATAGGAATAGCGGTCGAGATAGGATTTCACCGGGCCGATCTGGGCCTCGTAGGTGTCGACCGGGATCCGGCGGTCGAACCTTGGGTCGAGCTTCCAGACCAGCGTGCCCTTGGCGATGTGGCTCTTGGCGAAGACGCCGATGCCCTGAATGGCGGATTTGTCGAGATACGTGTCGACGAGCAGCATGAGGATCCTTGCGGGTGAATGGTCGCGGCCGGGACAAGCCATGTCGAAAAGGGCGGCATTGGGTAACGCGCGCCCTTGCCAATTGCGAGCGGAAAATCAGGCCTTGCCGGTCACTTTCAAGGCATAGGCGTAAATGTAGGCGATCTCCTCCAGCCGCGAGAAGCGACCCGATGCGCCGGCATGGCCGGACTCCATGTTGATCTTGAACAGCACCGGGTTGCCGCCCGCCTTGCGGTCGCGCAGCCGCGCCACCCATTTCGCCGGCTCCCAATAGGTGACGCGCGGATCGGTCAGGCCCGCCAGCGCCAGGATCGGTGGGTAGTCGAGCGCCGCCACATTGTCGTAGGGCGAATAGGCCGCGATCGTAGCGTAGTCGGCGGCTGAGGCGATCGGGTTGCCCCATTCCGGCCATTCCGGCGGCGTCAGCGGCAGGCTGGCGTCGAGCATGGTGGTGAGCACGTCGACGAACGGCACTTCGGCGACGATGCCGCCGAAATCCTCCGGTGCCATGTTGGCGATCGCCCCCATCAGCATGCCGCCGGCCGAGCCGCCCTGGGCGACGATGCGGTCGTGCTTTGTGTAGCGCTCGGCGACGAGATGGCGGGCGCAGGCGATGAAATCGGTGAAGGTGTTCATCTTCTTCGCCCGCTTGCCGTCATCGTACCAGCCATAGCCCTTGTCCTTGCCGCCGCGCACATGCGCGATGGCATAGACGAAGCCGCGGTCGACCAGCGACAGGCAGTTGGTGTTGAAGGCGGAAGGAACGGTGATGCCGTAGGAGCCGTAGCCGTAAAGCAGGCAGGGCGCCGAACCGTCCAGCGGCGTATCGCGATGGTAGAGCAGCGAGATCGGCACCAACTCGCCATCGGCGGCGGGCGCCATCAGCCGGCGCGTGACATAGTGCTCTGGATCGTGGCCGGAGGGCACTTCCTGCGTCTTCAGGAGCACGCGCTCGCGGCTGCGCATATTGTAGTCGAACACCTGCGCCGGCGTCGTCATCGACGAATAGGTGAAGCGCATCGTCTCCGTGTCGTATTCGTAGGAGCCGGAAAGGCCGAGCGAGAAAGCTTCCTCGTCGAAGGAGATGAAATGTTCCTCGCCGCTTTCGCGCTCGCGCACGACGATGCGAGGCAGGCCGTCCTTGCGTTCGAGCCTGACCATATGATGCTTGAAGCCGAGCACCGAGAGGATCAGCCGACCGGGCTCGTGCGGCACCAGTTCCTGCCAGTTGGCGCGCACCGGATTGTCGACCGGCGCGGTCATGATCTTGAAGTCCTTGGCGCCGTCGGCGTTGGTGAGGATGAAGAAGACGTCGCCGCCTTCTTCCAGGTCGTATTGCAGGCCGGTCTCGCGCACCGCCACCAACTTGGGCTCGGCCGCTGGATCATTGGCGGGCAGCAGGCGGTATTCCGAAGTCTCATGGTCGTTGATGCCGATCATGATCCAGTCATTGGCACGCGTGCCGCCGACATCCATGAAGAAGCCTGGATCGGTCTCCTCATAGATCAGCCGGTCGTTCTCCGATTTGTCGCCGAGCGCGTGGAAGAACACTTTTGACGGGCGATGATTGTCGTCGAGACGGGTGTAGAAGAAGCCGCTGTCGCTGGCATTCCACACCCCGCCGCCGCCCGTATCCGGGATCTGGTCGGCAAGTTCTTCGCCGCTCGCAAGGTCGCGCACGCGCAGCGTGAAGAACTCCGAACCCTTGTCGTCGAAGGCCCACAGCAGCTTCCCGTGGTCGCCTGAATGGTCGACGCCGCCGAGCCTGAAATAGGCCTTGCCCTCGGCTTCCTTGTCGCCGTCGAGCAGGATCTCCTCGGTGCCGCCGCCGCGCGGCGTGCGGAAATAGCGCGGCTGCTCGCCGCCCAGCCGGAAGGAAGAGCCATAAGCATAGGGCCCGTCCTTTATGGGCACCGTCGAGTCATCCTCCTTGATGCGCCCCTTCATCTCGGCAAACAGCTTGCCGCGCAGATCCGCGGTGCCGGCCATCAGCGCCGCCTGATAGGCGTTCTCGGCATCGAGATGGGCGCGGATGCGGCCGTCGAGGAGGGAAGGGTCCCGGAACATGGCCTGCCAGTTGTCGGCCCGCATCCAGGCATAGTCGTCGCCGCGGGTGATGCCGTGATGCGTGTCGGACACCGGGCGTTTCTCAGGCGTCGGCGGGTTGGCGGCCGGGAAGGCGGAAGTCAAGGCGGAAGCTCTGGTCATTACGTCTCGCTGCGGAATTTGCTTGAATGACGAATGAACACGCCGCTCAGCGGCGGTTCAAGGGGCGTGGCTCAAGGTGGTCCATAGAAGCTAAGTCGAAGGGGGAAAGATGAAATCCTGTGTTTCTACCGCAATGTCTGTCGCCGTCCTCGTGGCAGGCCTGGCTTTTTCCAGTCAGTCTCATGCAACCGTCTTTGCCGCCTGGCAAGTGGCGGGCGTGCCGTTCGGCGACACGCTCAATGCACGAAAGTATCCGTCCAACGCATCGCAAAAGCAGGCCGCCTATCCGAACGGCACCGTGCTGCAGATGACCGGCCGCTGCACCGGCGGTGTGAACCTGCTCGATATCGCCCCCCAGCCGCAATGGAAGCAGCGCCAGGCGATCCGCTATCGCTGGTGCGAGATATGGCACGACCCGGCGCAAAATGGCCATTTCGTCACCGGCTGGGTCTACGGCAAATATATCGCGCCTCACTAGAAGGTATCGTTCACCCAGGGTTCCGGATCGGCAGGGCGGCGTCCTTGCGCCTTGTTGCGCCGCAGGATTTGTCGCGCCGGCGCGACAGGCATCCAAGCATTGGCCAAGCATTGAACGCCGTGTCGAGCAGCGATCGGATGTCTAACACGCGGATGACGTAACGTCACGGCATGCTGGTCTGGCCAGAAAAATCTCGCGAAGTTACACGGCGCACGAATTTTTGAAGCTGAATCAGCAATATTTGATGAATATCGGCGAATATAAGTCAATATGCGAATTGACTTACTTGCAATGCGGCGTCATTAAGATGAGGCGATGCGAATCGCAGGCTTTCCTGCACGAAATTCGCGCGATGCCCGATCCTACAAAAAGGGCGCAGTTTTAGAAACAAACTCTCGTTGGGGCCTTAGCACTATGGAAATCGTCGAAACACCTTCGAAAAACGGTGATGCGCTGATCGAGCTGACCGCCGATGTCGTCGCCGCCTACGTCAGCAACAACCCGGTGCCGGTTGGGGAACTGCCGAACCTTATCGCCGACGTCCATGCCGCGTTGGGTCGCGTCGGTGGCTCGCCGGAGCAGCCGTCGGCCGAGAAGCAGAAGCCGGCCGTCAATCCGAAGCGCTCCGTCCATGACGACTACATCGTCTGTCTCGAGGACGGCAAGAAGTTCAAGTCGCTGAAGCGGCACCTGATGACCCACTACAATCTCACGCCGGAAGAGTACCGTGAGAAGTGGGGTCTGGATGCCAACTATCCGATGGTCGCCCCCAATTACGCGGCCGCCCGCTCGCAGCTCGCCAAGAAGATGGGTCTGGGCCGCAAGCGCAAGGGCCGTTGATTGGTCTCAGTTCGTCAAGCAGCTCGACGGCGCCCTTGCGGCGCCGTTTTGCTTTTCTTGATGGGAGCGATATCGGCCGGATCAGGCCGTCTGCTTCAGCGCCGCTTCGGCGTCGCGCTTGATGCGCTTGACCATCGAACGCAGGCCGTTGGCGCGCTGTGGCGACAGATGCTCGTCGAGGCCGAGTTCCTTCAGGGTCGCTTCGGCGTCCGTGTTCTGGATTTCGCTTGCACGCCTGCCTGAAAACAGCGCCAGCATGATGGCGACGAGACCGCGCACGATATGGGCATCCGAATCGCCCTGGAAGCCAATCACCGGATCGGCGCCCGCTCCTTGCTCGGTGGTGAGCCACACCTGGCTCACACAGCCAGGCACCTTGTTCGCGGCCGTGCGCTCCGCCTCGGGAAAGGCCGGCAGGCCCTCGCCGAGCTCGATCACATAGCGATAGCGGTCCTCCCACTCGTCGAGCAGGGAAAAGTCGTCGCGGATGGTCTGGATCGAGGTGGCCATTGACCCGCATATAGTGGCCCGGCCCGGCCGCGTCACGGAAAAAGAAAGACGCCGCGGGCGTCGAGAGGTCGGACGGGCCCGCGGCGTTGGAGCAATTCCAGGAAAAGTGCGTAGCGGTTTTCCGTCCGGAATTGCGCCGAAACCAAAGACAGTGCAATTCCAGGAAAAGTGCGTAGTGGTTTTCCGTCCGGAATTGCGCCGAAACCAAAGAGAAGAGCAATTCCAGGAAAAGTGCGTAGCGGTCAGGCTCGGCGACTTCGCCGTAGCCCTCCGCCCGGATTGCGCCAAACCAAGAGCCGGGCGAACGGCTGGAAAGAATTCAGTTTTTGGCGGTCAGCATCACTGGAATGTTGACCTTGGCGGGCAGCACGATGTCTTCGGCGACGCTGCCGGTGGTCGTGACGGAACCATCCGCGACCTTCGTCTCGGACGCGCCTGCCTGCCCGGGCTGTTGCTGGTCGTCGATCATGGCAGCGGCGATCTTGGCCGTTTCCTTGGCGCGAACGGTGATGGTGTACATGGCCGATTTGCCGGTTTCGCAGACATCGGGCTTGCGCTCGCAGAGCCCGGCAATGTCGCCGACCGCCTCGCGCGCCGCAAACAGCGCCTGGATCGGTCCGACGCTCTGCTGGCCGTCCTGGCCCGGGCCGACGCCGAGCGGCAGCGCCAGCAGCACCAGCGAAAACCAGAAAGCCATCCTGATCAGAAAGCCCATCTTACTTGCCTCTCATCCGGGATGGATGATGCATCCATCCGTGACGGATCATGCATCCATCGGCATGACCTCTTTTATGGGCACGACAATGGCACGGTCACGCAAAGGACGGCTTGCATCGAAGCCGCGAATTTTCCTCAAATTTTAGGCAAATTCGAAAGGAATTGGTTTTGAAACGAACTTGCCTCGAATCTCAGCGGCCACATTAACTTTACGATAACCATATATCATATTGTAATTACTCGATTTTATTCCCGACAGAGAATAGCCGCATCAAGTTTAGGCTCGTTTTGGCACAGGCCTCGCGGATAACCCGCCGTTTACCATGGCGGCAACTCGGTGCGCTTTGTGGGGTCGGCATCGCAATATTTGTCCTGGGGCGGTCGCCGGCTTCGCCAGCCTTATCCATTCCTTAAACGCTGGATGCGAGTTTCAAGCCAATTGATGAGTCACCTGCCAGGCAGGCTTTTTTTCGACCGGGTACGTGTGCGTTGAGTTCGATTTCAGCCAGATACGTTCAATTGCCTGGCGCGGTTGCCGCCGGCTGCGAGCGCATGGTTCACCCGACCGTGACGGGTGAGGCCGAACGACTGCGCCAGCGTCGCTTCATCGGCGTCATGCTCGCCGCGCCCTTCCTTGCCGCGGGTGCGGCTGTCACGCTCGTCACCGCGAGTCTCGGCGCGGCTGTCACGGTAGCGGCGATCTTTGCTGCTTTTGGCCTGTGCTGGTTCGCAGCGCTTCTGGTGGCCGCCACCGGCCACATGGCGCTTGCCGGCCGCATGGCGGTCGCGCTCGGCGGCCTCGCCCTTGCCGGCGCCGTCGCGGCGGCGGGCGGATTGGCCTCGCCGGCAGCACTCCTTGCCGTCGCATTGCCGGTCGAAACCTGGTGGGTCTCGGGATCGCGGCGCGCTGCGCTGTGGGGCGCGGTGGCGGCGCTTGCCGCTATCGTGCTGCAGCCCTTCGCCGGGCAAATCCTGCCGCTCGGCGAAATCGCCACCTGGCATTGGCTGCTGCCGTTGGCCTGGGCGCTGACGCTGGTGCCGCGGGCCGCCGCCTTCGCCAACCCGGCCGGTTTGCGGCTGGCTGAGCCTGCCGGCGATCGTCTCGAGGACGTCATCGACGCTGTCGTGCTGCGCGCCGGCCGCCAGGGCGAAGTGCTCGACGCGTCCGCCCGGGCGCGTTCGACCCTCAAATTGGCGCCGGAGCTCCTGCTCGGCACCGGCCTTTTCGATCGCGTCCATCTTTCCGACCGCGTCGCCTATCTCACCGCTTTGGCCGACATGCGCGAGGGCGCGCCGAAGCGCCGGCTTGATCTGCGCATCCGCTTGCCGCGCGAGGGTTCCAGCGCGACCGACAATTTCCGCCCGTTCAGCCTCGATCTGCTGCGCGGCGAAGTCGACCGCGACGTCTTCACCCTGGTCCTGCGCGAAAACGACGCCGTCGCGGCACTTCACGACGAGCTTGCGGAAGCCAGAGAGGCCGCTGCGGCCGCCGAAGTGGCCAAGGGCCGCTTCCTGGCGGTGGTCAGTCACGAGCTGCGCACGCCGCTCAACGCCATCATCGGCTTTTCCGACATGCTGCTGCATGAGATGTTCGGCGCCTTCAAGGATCCGCGCCAGAAGGAATATGTCGGCCTGGTCAGGGAGTCCGGCCAGCATCTCCTGTCCGTCGTCACCTCGATCCTCGACGTCTCGCGCATCGAGGCGGGCGCCTATGCGACCGAGCTGGAGCCGTTCCGCTTCGTCGAGGCGGTCGACATGTGCCGCTCGATGATGCGGCCGCTGGCCGACGCCAAGAGCATAATTCTTGCCACGCAGATCGCCCCGGATGCGGGCGAGATCAATGCCGACCGCCGGGCGGTCCAGCAGATCCTGATCAATCTCGCTTCGAACGCCGTGAAGTTCACGCCCGATGGCGGCAGCGTGGTGATCGGCGCCAAGCGTGTCGGGTCGCACCTGCATTTCTGGGTGAGCGACACCGGCATCGGCATCGCCGAGGAGGACATGGCCAATCTCGGCAAGCCGTTCATGCAGGTCCAGAACGACTACACGCGCCGTTTCGAGGGAACCGGGCTCGGCCTGTCGCTGGTCAAGGGCCTGGTGGCGCTGCACGAGGGCACGATGTCAATCGAGAGCGCGCCGGGTGAGGGCACCACGGTGACGATCGGCCTGCCGGTGAACGGGCCGAAGCGGCGTTCCGGTGCGCCATCCGGCGTGCTGGCCATGCCGGCGGCCAAGCCGAAGGGGGATGCAGATGGGGACAGCAATGGCTCGCTCCGCAAAACGGCCTAAGGTGGTCGAACCAGAGCGCGGCGTCCTCGCCGAGGGCGCTGTTGCCGTCGGTCAGCTGATCGCGAGCAATCCGGTCCTGGTCGGCGGCTCGACCGCTTTCCTGGTGACGCTGTTCTACGTCTCGGCCAATGCGCTCTGGTATCAGCCCTTTCCGCATACCGGCGCCTTCTTCGCCACCCGGACCATCGTGAATTTCCCGCATACCGTCTCCGACGAACCGGAAACCACCATCAACATCGTGCGCCAGGCGCCGGCGCAGCCGGTGGCCAAGCCGGATCCGGTCGTCCAGCAGGTGCAGGGCATTCTGAAGGACCTCAACTTCTACGACGGCACCGTCGATGGTCTCACCGGGCCGGCCACGCGCAAGGCCATCCAGGCCTATCAGTTGAAAGTCGGGCTGCCGGGGTCGGGCGAGATCGACACGGCGCTGCTCGACCAGCTTGGCGCTCGCCAGACCACGGCGGCCATCCCGCACCCGGCGCCGCGGCCGGCCGGCGCGGCAGCCGCGACGCCGTCGGCCAAGCCGTCGGCAATTCCGGTCTCGGCCCCGGCCGATGACCCGACATTATCTCCCGACGCCCGCATCGTCAGGATCCAGGCCGGCCTGAAGGCTTTCGGCAATAGCGACATGCAGCTCGACGGCAAGGTCGGCGCCCGCACCAAGTCCGCAATCAAGGAATTCCAGGCCCTCTTCGGCCTTCCCGAGACTGGCGAGCCAGACGAGGCCGTCTATGTCAAGATGCGCGAGATCGGCCTGACGAACTGAGCGGCGGCGCCCGATCATTTTGGTTCCTTCATTCTTGCTGTAAGGAACCGCGCATGACATCCGGAACCTTGCCATGCGCGTAACCGCCGATCTCTGGGTCTCGGCCCTTGTGCGTCGCGTCTTCGGCGCCGGCGGCTTTGCCGCCATCGTCAAGCGCGGAGCGACGGAGGCCGGCGCTGTCTTCGTGCTGTCGCGAGGCCGGATGGGAGAGGTGGCCCTCTATGGGCCGGCGCCGCAGACGAGCTACGATTCGGCCAAGCCCGATGACCGGTTCTTTACCGCGCTCGGTACGAGCGACGATGGCTCGGCTTTCGATGCGCGGCTGGAGCGGGAGAAGAAATTCGATCCCGACATCTGGGTGGTCGAGATCGAGGGCGGGACCGTTCCCGTCGAAGAGCTTCTTTCCGTGAAGGCGGATTAACCGCGTCAGGAGGCCTTGAGTCCGGCGCTCGCCTCGTCGCTGTTTGAGGCTTCGCGGCTTTCGGTGTGTACTGCATTGCCTCGGATCGCCCGCGAAAGGGTCTCGGCCTTCCAGGCGCGGACCTTGTCCAGCGCCGCCTCGCGATGCAGCAGCCGGTAGCGATCGAGGAACAGGCGGATCGCCTGCGGATGCGGGAACTCGCCGGGATAGACCGCGACTGCGATCAGGAATGCCCTGTCTTCGCTGAGGTCGAGAGCCCGCAGCGCCGCAAGCAGGGCGGCATAGCTCGACTGCCCGGTCACCGAACGGGCCGTCGCGAAGTCGATATCCAGCGCGTCGGCAAGCGCGGTCTGGAAGAAGGCCGCGTTCCCCGTCAGCGCCGTCTCGCGCAGTTTCACATAGGCCGGCTGGCCGAGGAAGGTATTGACGTCGGCGCTGTCACCGGTCGGGCGCATCATCGACCGCAGGCGGCGCCGCGCATTCTCCTCTGCATGGCCGGGCGCGGGGCGGTCGGCGTCCGCCTTGGCCTTGGCCTCCGGTTTCGGCGCAAGCCTAGTGACCGTCTCGGGCGGCTGCGTCATGACCAGCGTCGGTCTTTCCAGCGCGCGGATCAGGTCGGCGATCGTCGGGTTGAGTTCCTTGCGGCGCGCGATGGCGCGCGCGTGCGGCAGCCCGTGCCGGCCGATCAGCGCGATGAGGTCGACGTTGCTCAGCGCCTTGGAGCGGGTGAGCAGGGGGGCTGCGGTCTCGACCGGCTCTTCGGCCAGTCGCCTGACCAGCGCGGCCGGCGCATATTCGCATTCGGAAAGGGCAGCGGCGACATAGCGGCGCGACTCGACAGAAACCTCGTTGAACAGCGGCAGCGTCAGATCCTCGAGCTGGGCGATCTCGCGGCGCGAGGGGCGCGTCAGCGAGCAGAAGGCCGACACGGCGGCGCGGAACAGCCTTTCGGCCTTTCCAGCTTCGGTCCGGATAGCGATTTGCCTGAAATCCGAAGATGACACGGAGGATACGCCCGACACTCGACACAATCCTGAGCCGCGCAATCCGGCCGGGCCGGTTTCGCAACTCCAGGAAAAACAAACATCAAATTAGCCGCGATCCGTTAGCGCTCCGTTAACCCTCTACACTCCTTAATCAACTTTGGAGGCGTTGCGTTGTGCTCCGGTCAAACCGAGAGGGAATGCGCGAACCATGGGCATGGTCCTGTCTTTTGTGCCGCGAGCGGCACCTGTAAATCGAGCAAGTCACGACACCGCGACGGCGGCAGCGGTCATCATTTTCCCCGGCGTCCGCTATGAGTTGCATCCGCAGGCCGGTGAGGCACGGCCCGGCGAGAGCGGCCCCGACAGGCCGGGCTCCTCGCCACCTGCCAAGCCGCATCACTGATCGGGCGCCTTTCTCAGTAATCCTGCAATTCGCAGGCGCTCTGCTCGAGGAAGCGTGACACGATCGGCTTCCAGCTCTCGTCCGGCACGAAGGCGCGGACGACGAAGATGCCTTCATCGATCGGCGCCTCGACGAAGATCGCGCCCTGCAGATCCTCCGGAAGGTCGCGCCGCACGTCGATCATCTGCGCCGGCGTCAGCACGATGGCATCGAGTTTTTCGCCATTGGCGTTGTGATCGTTGAAGGAATAGATGTTGTGGCCGCTGCGGTCATAGACCGAGGCCGACCAGAACGGCACGTCGCCGGGCGCTCTGATCCTGACCAGTCCGTCCGTGAGATCGAATCGGCAGGCGGCGGCATAAAACAGCGGATCGACCGATTTCACCACCGGCGCGCCGCCGGCCTCGGCGTCGAGCCGCGTCATCTTGTAGAGGTCCGAAGCCATCGCCAGCCGCGACCAGGCATCGCGTTCGGAAAATTCCGGCACCAGGAACAGCACCACGATGTGTACGATGCCGGCGCCGAGCAGGCCGAGGATGAGGGCGTGCAGCAGGCTACGCATTGCAGCCCGCCTTCAGGATGCGCGGCAGCGTGACGTCCGAGAGGCCGGTGCTCGAGGCGATCGGCGTGTCGTAGAAGGTCAGCACGAAATACATCTTGCCGGAGCCGCCGGTCAGCAGCCAGTTGCCGGGAGCCGGGCGATTGCCGACGGAAATGACGACGGAATTGTCGGGCTGACGCAGCACTTCGTAGGATTGCAGCGCCGACTGCCTCGGCTTGCCTGTGTCGATCACGCCAAGCGACTGGTCGGCGGCATAGAGCGTCCAGAAGCGGGCAGTGGGATAACCGCCCTCGATCGTGTAGGCGCATTCGCGTTTCAGCGGCTCGCCCGCGTCGTCGCGCTCGGCCACGAAGGCAAGCCCCTCGGCCTGGCCGAGCGCCAGCACGCCCTCGCGCGCCACGCGCGCCTTGGAATAGGGGTCGGCCGCCAGCGTCCCGACTTCGGGGAAGGCGGTCCATTGGCCGATGCGGATCGCGCCGACGCCGTCCTGCGCGTTGAGCGCATACCAGACGCTGTAGCCGCCAAGTCCGATGGCCATGGCAAGCGAAAGCAGCGTCAGGATGGCGTTCTTGAGCATGAGAGCCGCAAACAGAGGAGGTTGCCCGGGATATCGCGGCGCGGGGTGCCGTGGCAAGCCGGCTTCGCGCCAGCGCGGTCCTAAAGCGCCGAAAGCGTCTCCGGCAGGCTGGGGGCGCCCAGCACGGGCGCGGCCTGGAACGCCTTGCTCATTTCTCGTAGCGTCTGGCTGGTGCGGCTGGAAAGCACCGGCGGGCGTTCGGCCTCGGCCTGCGCCGCCGCCGCGTCGGCTTCCTTCTTCGCCGCTTCCTCGGCCTTGGCCGCGACTTCCGGGTCGACCCACGGATGATCGATGCCCGGGATCGGCTTCAGGTCGATGTTCTGATGGGCATAGACCATCAGCCGCTGCCAGACCATCGCCGGCAGCGAACCGCCGGTCATTTTGTTGGTCGGCGTGAAGTCGTCATTGCCGAGCCAGACGGCGGCGGTGTAGTTGCCGGTGAAGCCGACAAACCAGGCATCGCGATAGGATTGCGTCGTGCCGGTCTTGCCGGCGACGACAATGTTCGGAAGCTGGGCGCGTCTCGCGGTGCCTATAACCGGCACCGCCGCCAGCATGGTGTTCATGTATTTCAGCGCCTTTTCCGACAGCACGCGGTGCGGCGCCGCAGCATCCTTGGCCCAGTCATAGACCACCTCGCCGGTGCGGGTGACCAGTTGGGTGATGCCGTGGCGCGAGCCGACGAAACCGTTTTGCGCAAAGACGCTGTAGCCGGTCGCCTGGTCCATCACCGTCATGCCGGAGGTGCCGAGCACCATGGTCTTGTGCGCTTCCAGCGGCGATTCGACGCCCATCGATTCGGCCATCGCCTTGATCGGGCCGATGCCGAGATAATCCTTGGCGAGCCGCACCGGCACCGTGTTGATCGACTTGGCGATCGCCGTGAGCAGCGTCACGTTGCCGGCCGACCCGCCGCTGTAATTGTGAGGCGACCAGTTGCCCCAGCTGACGGCGCCGCCGGAAACCACCGAGTCCGGCGTGAAACCGTGCTCCATCGCTGTGGCGTAGACATACGGTTTGAAGGATGAACCCGTCTGGCGTAGGGCCTTGGTGGCGCGGTTGAACTGGCTGGTGCCATAATCGCGGCCGCCGACGATGGCCCGCACCGCGCCGTTGGTCTCGATGACCACCACGGCGCCTTCGGTGACGTTGTATTCCTTGCCGAACTGGCGAAGATGGAACTCGACGGATTCCTCGGCCGCCTTCTGGATGTTGGCGTCGAAAGTGGTGTGGGCGACCAGCGAGTGCTGGCCTGGCTTGGCGATCTTCTTCACCTCGTCGAAGGCCCAGTCGAGGAAATAATCCGGGCTCTTCTGCTCGCCACGATCGACGACGTTGGCCGGATGCAGCCGAGCCTGCAGCACCTGGCCCTCGGTCATGAAGCCGGCATCGACAAGGTTGGACAGCACGACATTGGCGCGGGCACGGGCCGCCGGCAGGTTGATGTGCGGGGCGTATTTGGTCGGCGCCTTGAACAGCCCGGCCAGCATCGCCGCCTCGGCAAGGCTCAGGTCCTTGACGCTCTTGCCGAAATAGAAATCCGCCGCCGCCTCGATGCCGAAGGTGCCGCCGCCCATATAGGCGCGGTCGAGATAGAGTTGCAGGATCTCTTTCTTGGAAAGATTCGCTTCCAGCCATAGCGACAGGAAAGCTTCCTTGATCTTGCGCTCGAAGGTGCGCTCGTTCGACAGGAACAGGTTTTTGGCGAGTTGCTGCGTGATGCTGGAGCCGCCCTGGACCACGGAATTGGCGCGCACATTCTCGAAGATCGCGCGCGACAGGCCCAGCACATCGATGCCGTAATGGTCGAAGAAGCGCCGATCCTCGGTCGCCAGCACTGCCTTGATGACGATGTCCGGCATCTCGTCTACCGGCACGGAATCGCGCTGGATGATGCCGCGCTGGCCGATCTCGTTGCCGTAGCGATCGAGGAAGGTGACGGCGAAGTCGCCCTGGCTGCGCCAGTCGCCGGTGGTGATGTCGAAGGCGGGCATGGCGAGCGCGAGCAGCACCACGAAGCCGCCGGCGCCCATGGTGAAACCTTCGCTCAGCAACTCGATGATGGCGCGGCGCCAGCCATGCACCCGGAAACGGCGGGAAAAGATGGTCGCCGCTTCCCAGAATTCGCGGGCCTTGAAGCTGATCTCATAGAGCGAGGAATCGAGCCATGCGTCGACGCCGAGCAGCGCCGAAGCGACCCGGCCTCTTCTCTTGCTTGGTTTCGAAGGACTTGCCATTCCAGACTTCCGCCCCAACGCACTTCGCCTGGAAACTGCATGGCAGTTTCGGGCGCCTCCCCCGCAAGACTAATCGACCATTTTAGCGTCGCTCACAAGGGCAGCGAGGCAACAGCACAAGCTTTGTTGATTGGTGGCGCCCTGACCGTGGACGGCGGACTATATCACCGCGCCGCGATGAAGCGCATGAAATGCGCCACATCCGCCTCGGTCGGCTCCTGGCCGGTGAAGGAGCGCAGATAGGCGGCGAGATGGCTGACCCGCGCCTCCACCGGTTCCTTGAGGTCGAGCACGTAATAGCCGATCTGCATGTAATAGAGGACGCGGGCGCGGATGAAGGCGTCCTCGCCGTCATAGCCGTGCCGGCGGTACATGTCGCGGATGGCGCTGAGGCGCTCGTCGTCTGCCTGGTCGATCATGCGCCGCACGTCGGCCGCGCGCCTGGCCCATTCGCGGACGGCGAAATCGAGCCTGGGGTCGAACAGGCGCTCGTCGGCCCAGCATTCAAAGACGTTCATCACGCCCATGATGATGGTGTCGGCCGGCCGACCGGCACGCTCGACGATCGCCGTGGTGTTGGTGTCGTGCCAATGCGCAAGCAACTGGTCGAGCAGGTCCTGCCGGCTGTTGAAATACCAGTAGAAGCTCGAGCGCGACACGCCGAGTTTCTGGCCGAGCGTCAGCACGCGCACGCTCTCGATACCGTCTGAAATCAGCGTCTGCAGCGCGAGATTGATCCAGTCGGCACGGGTCACCTTGATGTTGCCGGGCGCCGGCTCGTCCTGGGAAGCGGTCATGGTCATGATCGAACAAGTGGCACGGCGCGGAGTGGCGCGCAAGTTCTGGACAGAAGTGTCTAGACACATGTGTACAGGATATGTATCTTAAGAGCCTCCAACGAGAGGGAGAGGCTCGTGAAATCGCATTATCGGGCAGTCGTCATCGGGGGAGGCGTGGTCGGCGCCTCGGTGCTCTACCATCTCACGCGGTTCGGCTGGAGCGACGTCGCGCTGATCGAGCGCGCCGAGCTGACGGCTGGCTCGACCTGGCACGCGGCCGCCGGCTTCCACGCGCTCAACGCCGATCCCAATGTCGCGGCGCTGCAGGACTACACGATCAAACTCTACCGCGAGATCGAGGCCGAGTCCGGCCAGAATGCCGGCCTGCACATGACCGGCGGCGTCAACATGGCGAGCGACCCGCAGCGCTGGGAATGGCTGAAATCGGCCTGGGCGGTGTTTCAGTCGGTCGGCATCGAGACGGCCCGACTGGTGACGCCCGAGGAAATCAAGGAGATCTGCCCGATCGTCGATGTCGGCGACGTGCTCGGCGGCCTTTATGATTCCAACGAGGGCCATCTCGATCCCTATGGCACCACGCACGCCTATGCTGGCGCTGCCAGAAAGCGCGGCGCCGATGTGATCCTGCGCAACCGCGTCATCGAGCTGAAGCCGCGCGCCGATGGCGGCTGGGACGTGGTCACCGAAAAGGGCACGATCGTCGCCGAGCATGTCGTCAATGCCGGCGGCCTGTGGGCCAAGCAGGTTGGGCTGATGGCCGGCGTCGACCTTCCGGTGACGCCGATGGAGCATCATTATTTCGTCACCGAGGACATTCCCGAAGTCGCCGCCCTCGACAAGGAGCTCGGCCTCGCCGTCGATCTCGACGGCTTCTCCTATCTGCGTCAGGAGCGCAAAGGCGTGCTGCTCGGCGTCTACGAGCAGAACCCGAAACACTGGAACATGGACGGCGCGCCCTGGGATTACGGCATCGAGCTGATCCCCGAGGACATCGATCGCATCAGCCCGGAGCTCTCCAAGGCCTATCAGCGCTTTCCCTGCCTGGCGAAGGCCGGCATCCGCAAATGGGTGAACGGCGCCTTCACCTTCACGCCGGACGGCAATCCGCTGGTCGGCCCTGTCAGGGGGCTGAAGAACTACTGGGTCGCCTGCGGCGTCATGGCCGGCTTCAGCCAGGGCGGCGGCGTCGGCAAGTCGCTGGCCGAGTGGATGATCCACGGCGAGCCGCAAGCCGACATCTTCGGCATGGACATCGCCCGCTATGGCGCCTTCGCCGCCAACCGCGAGTATCTGCGGCAGACCACGGGCCAGTTTTATGCCCGCCGCTTCGTCATGACCTTCCCCAACGAGCGCCTGCCTGCCGGCCGGCCGCTGAAGCGTCCGGGCGCCTATGACGGCATGAGCGCCGCCGGCGCGGATGGACGGCGTCCTGGGGCCTGGAGATCCCGGCCTATTTCGCGCCGATGGGTTTCCGCGAGGAGACGACGCTAAAGCGCTCCAACGCTTTCGAGATCGTCGGCGACGAGGTGCTGCAGGTCCGCCGCGCCGCCGCCCTCGTCGATACCACGGCCTTCTCGCGCTATGCCGTGTCGGGCGCCGGCGCCGAGGCCTGGCTCGACCGGTTGCTCGCCTGCCGGCTGCCGAAGCCGGGCCGCGCGAAGCTGGCGCCGATGCTTGGGTCCGACGGCCGGCTGAAGGGCGATCTCACCGTGCTCAACTGGGGCGGCGGAGAATACTGGATCATGGGCTCCTATTATTTGCGCGAATTCCACATGCGCTGGTTCGAGGCGCACATCGCCGAAGGCGTCTCCATCGCCGACATCTCGGACGCCATGTCCGGCTTCCTCGTCACTGGTCCGAACGCACGCCGGATCGTCGAACGCACCACCCATCAGGACATCTCTGCGGCAGCCTTGCCGTTCATGGCTTGCGGCGCGTTCGACATCGGCATGGCACGCGCCCGGGTCGCGCGGCTGTCCATTGCCGGCGAGCTCGGCTTCGAGATCAACTGCCCGGCCACCCTGCATTCGAGCCTGCGTGAGACGCTGCTTGCCGCCGGCGAAGACCTCGGTCTCGCCGAGATCGGCTATTACGCGCTGAATTCGCTCAGGCTGGAAAAGAGTTTCGGCATCTGGTCGCGCGAATTCACGCAAGGCTACACACCCGGCCAGACCGGGCTCGACCGCTTCATCGCCTTCGACAAGGGCGATTTCATTGGCCGCGAAGCGGCGCTGAAAGAGCGTGAGGCCGGTGTTTCCAGGCGTATCGTGACGCTGGAGGTCGACGCTGTCGACGCCGATGCCAGCGGCTTCGAGCCGGTCTGGTCCAAGGGCCGGCGCATCGGCTTCGTCACTTCCGGCGGCTACGGCTACACGATCGGCAAGAGCGTCGCCCTGGCGTTGCTCGATGACGATTTCGCCGGTGAGGGGACGGAACTTTCCGTACACATTGTCGGGGTCGAACGGCCGGCGCGCGTCATCGCGGGCTCGCCCTACGACGCTGAAGGCAAGGCGATGCGGCAATGAGGAGGAACCGCCATGATTGACGAGGCCGCACGTGATCTCAGGCGCGAGCGCCGGCGGGGACGCACCGGCGAGGCGGGCAGCGAGTCTAGCCGGCATCCGAATTATCGGTCGCTGAAGAACCCCTTCCTGCCGCAGCCGATCTTTTCCGACGACCAGGTCGCCGCGATCCACGCTACCGCGCTGCGCGTGCTGGAGGAGCTCGGCATCAAGGTGCTGCTGCCCGAGGCCCGCGCCATCTACGCCAGGGCCGGCGCATTGGTCGACGAAGACAGCCAGATGGTCAGGATCGGCCGCGACATGGTCGAGGCAGCACTTGCCGCGGCGCCGCGCGCGATTCCCGCCCTTGGCGGCGACCGCTCGCGGGATCTGATGCTCGAGCTCGGCTCGATGACCTTCCTGGCCGGCTCCGGCGCCCCGAACGTCACCGATCTCGAGCGCGGCCGCCGGCCGGGCACGCTCCAGGCCTTCGAGGAATTCATCAAGCTGATCCAGCATTTCGACGTGCTGCATATGCTCGGCCCCTGCGTCGAGCCGCAGGACGTCGACACGCGCTTTCGCCACTATGCCACCGGCCGGGCGCAACTGACGCTGTCCGACAAGGTGCCCTTCGTCTTTGCCCGCGGCACGCCGCAGGTCGAGGACAGTTTCGAGATGATTCGGCTGGCGCGCGGCCTGTCCGAAGACGAGTTTGCCGGCAGCGCCCATAGCTACACGGTCATCAACACCAACTCGCCGCGCCAACTCGACATCCCGATGGCGCAGGGCATCATCGACTTCGCCCGCGCCGGCCAGATATCGATCATCACGCCCTTCTGCCTGGCAGGCGCGATGGCGCCGATCACGGTTGCCGGCGCGCTGACCTTGCAGCATGCCGAGGCGCTGGCCGGCCTCACGCTCGCGCAGATCGTGCGGCCTGGCGCACCGGTGGTCTATGGCTCCTTCTCGTCCAATGTCGACATGAAGTCGGGCGCTCCGGCCTTCGGCACGCCGGAGCATGTCAAGGCCACGCTCGGCGCGGGCCAGCTTGCGCGTTTCACCGGTCTGCCTTGGCGCTCCGGCGGCGGCAGCGCCGCCAACGTCTCGGATGCGCAGGCGGCACACGAGACGCAGTTCGCGCTGTGGGGCTCGGTGCTTGCCGGCGCAACCGTCTGCATCCACGCCGCCGGCTGGCTGGAAGGCGGCCTGAGCGTTTCCCTGGAAAAACTGATCACCGACATCGAAGCGCTGCAGACGGCCGCTGAGCTTTGCGCCACGACGCCGGGCGATGCCGACGCTATCGGCTTCGAAGCGATCGCCGAAGTGCAGCCTGGCGGCCATTTCTTCTCGGCTGCGCACACGATGGCGCGCTACCGCACCGCCTTCTACGAGCCGGTGGTGGCCGACTGGTCGAATTTCGGCAACTGGACACAATCCGGCTCGAAGACCGCGACGGAGCGCGCGACCGGCATCTGGAAGCGGATTCTTTCCGATTTCCAGCCGCCGGCCCCCGCTGCCGCCACCGCGGGCGTGCTCGACGAGTTCATTGCCAAGCGCACCGAGGAGGGTGGCGCGGCCCCGGTCTCATGATTTGACGAAAACGTAATAAATTCGAGACCTTCGCCCTTCACGCTATAGTCAAGACGATTCGCGATCTGGCATCGGATCGCGAGCGCGGCTACGTTGTCGGGCCGCGGCACGGAGACATGTGTTGGCGATGGACGGTAGATGACGGCGCCCGGCGATCTGATGCAGGCCTTGTTCCTGAGGCTGAAGACCGATGCGTCGCTATCGGCGCTGCTCGGCGGCGCTGGCCTGCTCGAAGAGGCGAACGACAAGGCCGCCTTTCCACACGTGACCTACGGCCGTACCAGTGCCTTCGACCTGGACACCGGTGCCGACAACGATGGCGACCAACTGATCACCTTGCATGTCTGGTCGAAAGCTCAGGGCGAGGTCGAGACACGCCTCATCATGGACAGCATCAAGGCGCGCCTCGATGGCGCAGCACTTTCCATCGGCTCGCGCGGTCAGACGCGCCTGTCGCTGGAATTCGCCGAGGCGCGCTATGACGAGGACCTTGCGGTCCATCATGGATTGCTGCGCTTCCACGCCTTGACGCAGGAAGACGCCTGAGAGGCTGGCGGACCTCAGAGCTGCGCCTGGATGGCGGCCTTGTCGATGACCGACCAGACCTCGCGAATCCGTCGGTCGTGGAATTCGTAGAAAACGTTCTCGGCGAAGGAAACCCGCCTGCCGTGCACCGGCAGGCCGAACAGCACGCCCTTGGGCCGGCAGTCGAAATGCAGTCGCGCCGCCACGCGCGGCGGCTCCGAAATCAGGAACTCGATGTTGAAACGCAGGTCGGGAATGGCCTCGAAATCGCCTTCCAGCATGCGGCGATAACCCGAAAGCCCGATCGTCTCACCATTATACTGCACCTCATCGCCGACGAAGCGGCCGAGATTGTCCCACTCCTGGTCGTTCAGGCAGGCGATGTAGCCCCGATAAAGATCGGCAATATCCTCGCGCATCATGGCATGCTCCATGGTCGTCCGGCGTTCCTACACCGGAGCAATTCCAGGAAAGTGTGATCGGTTTTCCGTCCGGAATTGCGTTAAATTAGAGCACTAGCTAGGGCTGGATGGAGAATCCGCATCCGAAAAGCGTAGCGGGCGGACTGATTTTCCGGCTATGAATTTGCATCCGGAACCAGGGAGCCTCTGGCGACTGCACTGGCGTCCACAGGAGTGCATTCATTTGTCTCGCGCAGGGGGAATGGCGGGCATGGATTTTCGATTGTTCACCGTTCATTTCACGTTCAGCCCATATGGGTTAGAACCGTGATCATGAACAACCTTGGCTCCCATGTCCGCAAAGCAGTGCTGGCGCTTGCCGCAGCCGGCCTCTTTGCGTCGCAGACGACGGCAATGCCGGTCATCGTCCCGTCGGTCGACCAGCCGGTCGTGCTTGCCGCCGGCGATTGCTACGCCATCGGCCAGCAGGTCGCCGCGCAGAATGGCGGCACGCTGGCCAAGGCCTCGCAGGCGACGCGGGGCGGTCAGCAGGTCTGCGTCATCGTCGTGCTGGTCCCCGGCAAGGACGGACAGCGTCCGCGCCGCTCGGAAATCGTCGTCCCGATGGGCTGACCTTACTCGTTTCCCAGGCCGGCGGAATCGGCCTATACGTCTCCCAGCAACAGGCTTCAACCCATGCGCGTGCTCGTCGTCGAGGATGACAAGGATCTCAACCGGCAGCTGGCCGACGCGCTGGTCGACGCCGGCTATGTGGTCGACCGCGCCTATGACGGCGAGGAGGCGCACTTCCTCGGCGACACCGAGCCTTACGATGCCGTGGTCCTCGATATCGGCCTGCCGCAGATGGACGGCATCAGCGTTGTCGAGCGCTGGCGCCGCGGCGACCGCAAGATGCCGGTGCTGATCCTGACCGCGCGCGACCGCTGGAGCGACAAGGTGGCCGGCATTGACGCCGGCGCCGACGACTATGTGACCAAACCCTTCCACATCGAGGAGGTGCTGGCCCGGGTGCGGGCGCTGATCCGTCGCGCCGCCGGCCATGCATCGTCGGAGCTCACTTGCGGGCCGCTGCGCCTCGACACCAAGGCGTCCAAGGCCGACGTCAACGGCGTGCCGCTCAAACTCACCTCGCATGAGTTCCGGCTGCTCGCTTACCTGATGCATCATATGGGCGAGGTGGTGTCGCGCACCGAGCTGGTCGAGCATCTCTACGACCAGGATTTCGACCGCGATTCCAACACCATCGAGGTGTTTGTCGGCAGGCTTCGCAAGAAGATGGGCATCGACATGATCGAAACCGTGCGTGGCATGGGCTATCGCATGCGTGAGCCGGAGGCGTGACGCGGAACCGCTGAAGCCAACCACAGGCGCGCGGCTCTCGAGACTGCGGCTTTGGCCGCGCTCTCTGACCTTCCGCGTCATCGCTTTTTCCACCATCTGGGCGATCCTGACGCTGGTCGTCATCTTCACCCTCATCACCACGCTTTACCGCCAGGCCAGCGAACGCGGCTTCGACAGCCTGCTTTCGGCGCATCTGTTCAACCTGATCGGTTCCGTCGGCATTTCCGACAACGGCGCGCTGACCGGCTCGCCCGACCTCGGCGACCTGCGCTTTTCCGAGCCGAATTCCGGCTGGTACTGGTCGGTCGAGCCTGCTTCCGAAGGCGTGCATGGCGAAATCCATTCCTCCTCGATGACGACTTCACTCTTGTCGCCGAGCGTCGCGGAAGTGCCCTTCAACTCGAACTTCCAGCGCAGCTATTCGATGGAGGGCATAAAGGGCGAGCAACTCGAAGTTTTCGAGAGCGAGTTCGTGCTGGACGCGAAGAACCGCGCCGCCCGTTTCCGCGTCATGGGCAACCACAGCGAGCTCGAGCAGGAGATCGCCAGCTTCCAGCGCCGCCTGCTCACCTATCTGTCGCTGTTCGGCGTCGGCATGATCGCCATCAACGCCATCGCCATCCTCCTAGGTCTCCAGCCTTTGCGCCGGGTCCGCAATGCGCTGGCTATGGTGCGCGAAGGCACCGCCCAGCGGCTCGACGGCAGCTTCCCGGCCGAGATCGAGCCGCTGGCCAACGAGACCAATGCGCTGATCGAGAACAACCGGCGCATCGTCGAGCGCTCGCGCACCCAGGTCGGCAACCTTGCCCATTCGCTGAAGACGCCGCTCGCCGTGCTGATCAATGAGGGCCGGGCGCTCGGCGGCGCCAAGGGCCAGTTGATCGCCGAGCAGGCGGCCTCGATGCAGAAGCAGGTCGACCACTATCTGCAGCGCGCCCGCGTCGCCGCGCAGCGCGACAGCGTCGTCTTCCGCACGCCGGTTTCGCCGCTGGTCGAGCGCATGGTGCGCGTGCTGCGGAAACTCAACCCGCAAACCAGGCTGACGCTGTCGCTGCCGCCGGCGGAGATCGTCTTTGCCGGCGAGCGCGAGGATCTCGAGGAACTGCTCGGCAACCTGCTCGACAATGCGATGAAATGGGCCAAAGGCGCCGTCGCCGTGACGATCGCCACTATTTCGGGAAGCGGCAACCTGTTTGAAATCGTTATAGAGGATGACGGCCCGGGCATTCCCGAGGACAGTGCGCGGGAGGTGTTGAAGCGTGGCAAGAGACTCGACGAGACGAAGCCGGGAACAGGGCTCGGGCTCGCCATTGTCGCCGACCTCGTCAACGAGTATGGAGGCTGGCTGGCGCTGGAACGGTCCGGCATGGGCGGCTTGAGGGCGGTGGTGAGATTGCGGAGCCTTCAATGATGTTTTTTATCGATTTTCGAGCAAGGGCTGGCGGCCAAATTTCCGACAAATATCAACACTATGGGCTCGATGTCCTCCCCGATGACGCGGCCCCCAGCTCATCCCGCTCAAGAGAACCGGTTGTTGGCATGAAGATCCGCGTCGCGCTCGTTTCCGCCCTGCTCGCCGTTTCCGGCTGCACGACGCTCGGCAGGGGCGGTCCAACCTCTCCGGTCACGCCTGTTTCCACGCCGCCCGCCGGCGGCAAGGTCTCGACCGGCATCGTTTCGGCCATGAATGGCGGGCTTATCGGCGGATCGGTCGGCTCGGGCCTCAGCGATGCCGAAAAGCGCAAGGGCCTGGAAGCGGAGTACAAGGCGCTGGAATACAACACCAGTGGCCAGAAAGTGACGTGGAAGAGCGACAACTCCTCGCATTATGGCGAGGTCGTCGCCGCCCAGCCCTACCGGGTCGGCTCGCAGGATTGCCGCCAGTACACCCACACCGTCTATACCAGTGGCGCGGGCGTCACCGCGCGCGGCACCGCCTGCCGCAACGCCGATGGCAGCTGGACGCCGCTGACCTGACGGCTTTCGAACGGAATTAGGCCTGTGGCCGACGGCGCCTGCCGTCAAAGCGTCGCACGATGGTCGTGTTGGCAGGGCAGGGCTCTGCCGCTATTGGAATAGGCATGCTGTTTTGGGTCATAGCCGCAATCCTCACGCTGGGCGCCAGCCTGGCGGTGCTGTTGCCGCTCACCGGCGGCATGAAAGGCGCGTCGCCGGCCGGCGATCATGATCTCGAAGTCTATCGCGACCAGCTTTCCGAGCTCGACCGCGACATGGCGCGCGGCCTGATCCAGCCGGGCGAGGCCGAGGAGGCGCGTGCCGAGATCGGCCGCCGCATCCTGCGTCTGGGCGCGGCTGAAGAGCCGGCCTCGGCGACGCCCAGGCCCGCGCGCGGCGCCAGATGGGTCGCCAGCGTGGCCGTGCTTGCGGTTCCCCTGCTGAGCTGGGGACTCTACGGGATGCTCGGCTCTCCCGATCTGCCCTCGCAGCCGCTGGCCGAACGTCTGGCCAAGAACCCGGCCGATGCCTCGGTCGACGAACTGGTCGCCCGCGCCGAAGCCCATCTCGCCGCCAATCCGTCGGACGGCAAGGGCTGGGATGTGCTGGCGCCGATCTATCTTCGGCTGCAGCGCTTTCCTGACGCCGTGACCGCCTATCGCAACGCCATCCGCCTCGACGGCGACAGCGCCGTGCGCCAGTCGGGTCTCGGCGAGGCGATCGCCAGTGCTGCCGGCGGCATCGTTTCGGCCGACGCCCAAAGCGCCTTCGAGGCAGCCCTGAAGCTCGATCCGGCCAACGCCAAGGCGAATTTCTACTTGGGCGTCGGCCTCGCCCAGGAAGGCAGGAAGGCCGAGGCAGTTGCTGCCTGGCAAAAGATGCTCGGCCAGCTCGCGCCGGATTCGCCCTGGCGCAACGCCGTTCAGCAGGCGCTTGCCGAGGCCGGCGAACCGGCTGTCGCCGAGGCCGCGCCGGCAAACGGGCCGGACGCGCAGCAGGTGGAAGCCGCGCAACAGATGTCGCCGCAGGACCGGAAGGCGATGATCGAGACCATGGTCGCCGGGTTGGACGACAAATTGAAGCAGAATCCGCGTGACGAGGAAGGATGGATGCGGCTCATCCGTTCCTATGTCGTACTTGGCAAGGCCGACCAGGCGCGGGCCGCGCTCGGCCGCGCTGTCGCCGCCTTCGGGGCGGACAGTGAACAGGCCAGGAAATTCACCGCCTTCGCCACCTCGCTCGGCGTAACGGCGACGGAGTAAGGCAATGACGCGCAAGCAGAAGCGACTGTCGGTGATCGTGGCGGGGCTGGCTTTCCTCGGCGCCGCTGCCGGCCTCACCTTCTATGCGCTTGGACAGAAGGCCTCCTATTTCTACATGCCGGCCGATCTCGCCACGGCGAGTTTGCCGCCCGGACAACGCATCCGGCTCGGCGGTCTCGTCGAGAAGGGCACCATCGTGCGCGGCCAGGGCGCCACCGTCGCCTTCTCGGTCACCGACAAGCAGAAATCGGTCAAGGTCACCTATACCGGCATCCTGCCCGACCTGTTCCGCGAGGATCAGGGCGTCATCACCGAGGGCGCTTTCGGCCCGGACGGCGTGTTCGTCGCAGACAGCGTTTTGGCCAAGCATGACGAGCGTTACATGCCCAAGGAAGTCGCCGACGGCCTGAAGGCCAAGGGCGTCTGGCAGGAAAGCACAAATTGATGGTTGAGACCGGACATTTCGCGCTCGTGCTGGCCTTCGCTCTGTCGCTGGTGCAGATGCTGGTGCCGCTCGTCGGCGCCCGCACCGGCAATCAGCGCCTGATGGCGGTCGGCGGTCCGGTGACGGTCACCGGCTTCGCGTTGACCGCGCTGTCCTTCGCCGCCCTTGCCAGCGCCTATGCCGGCTCCGACTTCTCGGTGGCGAGCGTGTGGGAGAACTCCCATTCGCTGCAGCCGATGATCTACAAGATCACCGGTACCTGGGGGAACCACGAAGGCTCGATGCTGCTGTGGGTGCTGATCCTGACCTTCTTCGGCGCGCTGGTCGCGGTCTTCGGCAACAACCTGCCGTCAACGCTCAAGGCCAATGTGCTGGCCGTGCAGGGCATGATCGGCGCCGCCTTCTTCCTGTTCATCCTGGCGACGTCCAATCCATTCATCCGCCTCAACCCGGCGCCGATCGAGGGCCGCGACCTCAATCCGATCCTGCAGGATCTCGGCCTCGCCATCCATCCGCCGATGCTCTATCTCGGCTATGTCGGCTTCTCGATCTGCTTCTCCTTTTCGGTCGCGGCGCTGATCGAGGGGCGCATCGACGCCTCCTGGGCGCGCTGGGTGCGACCCTGGACGCTGGTCGCCTGGATGTTCCTCACCGGCGGCATCGCCATGGGTTCCTACTGGGCCTATTACGAGCTCGGCTGGGGCGGCTTCTGGTTCTGGGATCCGGTCGAGAACGCCTCCTTCATGCCCTGGCTCGCCGGCACCGCGCTGCTTCATTCGGCGATCGTCATGGAGAAGCGCTCGGCGCTGAAGATCTGGACGCTGCTGCTCGCCATCCTGACTTTCTCGCTGTCGCTGCTGGGCACTTTCCTGGTGCGTTCCGGCGTGCTGACCTCGGTGCACGCCTTCGCCACCGATCCGGCGCGCGGCGTCTTCATCCTGTGCATCTTGACGCTGTTCATCGGCGGCTCGCTGGCGCTGTTTGCGCTGCGCGCCTCGCGGCTGACGGCGGGCGGCCTGTTCCATCCGATCTCGCGCGAGGGCGCGCTGGTGCTGAACAATCTCTTTCTCACAACCGCCACGGCGACGGTGCTGGTCGGCACACTCTACCCCCTGGCGCTGGAGGCGATCACCGGCGGCAAGATCTCTGTCGGCGCGCCGTTCTTCGACCTGACCTTCGGCCCGCTGATGCTGCCGCTGCTCGCGATCGTGCCGTTCGGCCCCTTGCTCGCCTGGAAACGCGGCGACGTCATTGCCGCCTCGCAGCGGCTGATGGCGGCCTTCGCCCTGGCGATCGCCGCAATGCTGGTCACTGGCCTGTTCATCGACGGCGCCTCGGTCTTCGCAGCACTCGGCGTCGGCCTCGCCGTCTGGCTGGTCGCCGGCGCACTGACCGACCTTGCCGTCAAATCCGGTTTCGGTTCGGTGGCGCCGGCCGTCATGCTGCGCCGCTTCGCCGGCCTGCCGCGCTCGGTCTTCGGCACGGCGCTGGCGCATCTTGGCCTTGGGCTGACCTTGCTCGGCATCGTCGGCACGCTCTCCTTCGGCACCGAGAAAATCCTCTCCATGCATCCCGGCGAGACGGTGGAGCTCTCCGGCCATACGCTGCGCTTCGAAGGGCTCTCCCCGCAGAAAGGTCCGAATTTCACCGAAGATCGCGGCCGCTTCCTGATGATAGGCGCCGACGGCAACGCCGATGGCGCAATCACCTCCGCGAAACGCTTCTATCCGGTGCGCCAGACGGTGACGACGGAGTCCGGCATCAGGACGATTGGGTTGAGCCAGCTTTATCTGTCGCTCGGCGACGAGAACAACGACGGCTCCGTCGTCGTGCGCCTCTGGTGGAAGCCGTTGGTGACGCTGATCTGGGGCGGCGGCCTGGTGATGATGGCGGGCGCGGCCATGTCGCTGCTCGACCGCCGCCTGCGCGTCGGCGCGCCGGCAAAGCGGCGCAAGCCGGCGGCGGCCTTGGCGACCCCGACATGAAAGCGAGGTTTTCGCTCGCCTCGCTGGTCCTGCTGCTGGCGCTGTTCTTCGCCGGCGCGGCCCAGGCGGTGAAGCCTGACGAAGTCTTGCAGGACCCGGCCTTGGAGGCGAGGGCGCGCGCGCTGTCCGAAGGTCTGCGCTGCATGGTCTGCCAGAACCAGTCGATCGACGAGTCCGATGCCGATCTTGCCCGGGACCTGCGCGTCCTGGTGCGCCAGCGCCTCGTCGCCGGCGACACCGACCAGCAGGTGATGGATTACATCGTCTCGCGCTATGGCGAGTTCGTGCTGCTCAAGCCGCGCTTCAGCCTGCGCACCGCGCTGTTGTGGGGCACGCCGCTGCTCCTGCTGCTTGTTGGCGGAGCCTTCATCGTCATCGGCGCCCGCTCGCGCCGTTCGACGACAGCTGCGCTTTCGGCGGAGGAACAGGCGGCTCTCGACTCGATCCTGCGCCGCGAATAGACCACGCCTGCGGTCCAACATTACAAAACTTTCATGTACCGGAAATGGCGCCGTAATGTGCGGCTCTCTAATCCTCTTGCCCGAGGATGCTTCGCCTGAGCGCATCCACGTCGATAGAGGATAAGAACCCCCATGAATAACGCCCCCAATTCATTTTCCAGCACCCGAAAGCGCCTGATGGCCGCCGTCGCTTCCCTGGCCCTTGTCGGCACGGTTGGCGCGGGCATGATCGCAACCGGCACCGCCCCCGTGCTGGCTGATGCCGTGCGCGTCGAAGCCCCGCAGATGCCGAGCTTCGCCGATGTCGTCGAGCACGTCTCGCCGGCGGTCGTCAGCGTCAAGGTCAAGGCCAAGATCCAGCCGACGGCCGACAACGGCTCGGACGATCAGGACGGTTTCGACAACCTGCCTGACAATCCGCAGCTGCGCCGCTTTTTCAAGGAATTCCGCGGCTTCGGCGACCAGGGTCAGGGCGGCCAGTTCGGCATGCGCCGCTTCAACCATCGCGACCATGGCAATGGCGAGCCGCGTCCGGTCGCTCAGGGCTCGGGCTTCTTCATCTCGGAAGACGGTTATCTCGTCACCAACAACCATGTGGTTTCGGAAGGCTCGGACTTCAGTGTCGTCACCAATGACGGCAAGGAGCTCGACGCCAAGCTGATCGGCACCGATCCGCGCACCGATCTTGCCGTGCTCAAGGTCGATGGCGGGGGCAACAAGTTCACCTATGTCGACTTTGCCGACGACTCCAAGGTCCGCATCGGTGACTGGGTGGTTGCGGTCGGCAATCCCTTCGGTCTCGGCGGCACCGTCACCGCGGGTATCGTCTCGGCTCGCGGCCGTGACATCGGCGCCGGCCCCTATGATGACTTCATCCAGATCGACGCCTCGGTCAACCGCGGCAATTCGGGCGGTCCGACCTTCAACCTCAACGGCCAGGTGATCGGCATCAACACCGCCATCTTCTCGCCGTCGGGCGGCAGCGTCGGCATTGCCTTCGACATCCCGGCCTCGACCGCCAAGCAGGTCGTCCAGGACCTGATGAAGAGCGGCTCCGTCCAGCGCGGCTGGCTCGGCGTCGAGATCCAGCCGGTCACCTCCGACATCGCGGAGTCGCTCGGCCTGAAGTCGGACAAGGGCGCGCTGGTCTCGAGCGCCCAGGATTCCGGTCCGGGCAAGAAGGCGGGCATCGTCGCCGGCGATGTCATCACCCAGATCGACGGCAAGGATGTCGCCTCGCCCAAGGAACTCGCCCGGATGATCGGTGCATTCGCGCCGGGCAAATCCGTCGATGTTACCGTCTGGCGCAGCGGCAAGGATGAGACGGTCAAGGTCGATCTCGGCACGCTGCCGGCAAGCGACAAGCAGGCCTCGAACGACGACAACAACAAGCAGTCGGCGCCCGCCGCCAAGGCCGACACGCTGGCCGATCTCGGCCTGACCGTCACCAAGGCGGAAAACGGCAAGGGCCTCGTGGTCACCGACGTCGATCCCGACAGCGACGCGGCCGACCGCGGCATCCAGCCCGGCGACGTCATCACCTCGATCAATTCGAACGACGTGAACACCACCGACGACGTGTCCAAGGCGATGACCGATGCCGCCAAGGCCGGCCGCAAGGCCGTGCTGATGCAGATCACCCGCGACGACTCCAACCGCTTCGTCGCGCTGCCGGTCGGCAAGGGCTGATCTTCAATTTTCAACTTTTCCCTGCGGCGGTATCAACACCCCCGAGCCGCCGCCGGGAAAACATGGGGCCGAGCACGTAAGTCAGTCACCGTGTTTCGCTCCTGGCGGCAGCGGGTTTCCCATCACCCGCTGCCGCTTATCGCATGTCGCCCAAAAGTGGGTAGCGGTTTTGGGATCACGACATGCGGAACGAAATGCATGTCGCCCAAAAGTGGTTGCCGGTTTTGGGAAGAAGACATGCGACCAATGAAGGCAAGGCACGAAGAATGACTGCCTCTCAAACTTCCGGTGAAATCGCGTATAACGGCTCCATGAAGATTCTCGTCATGGAAGACGATCGCGAGGCGGCGGATTATTTGCAGAAAGCCTTCGCCGAGGCGGGCCACACCGCCCATGTCGCCGGCGACGGCGAGACCGGCTTCGCGCTCGCCGATGCCGGCGACTATGACGTGATGGTGGTCGATCGCCTGATGCCGCGCCGTGACGGCCTTTCGGTGATCGCCGCACTTCGCTCGCGCGGCAACACCACGCCGGTGCTGATCCTTTCGGCGCTGGGCGAGGTCGACGACCGCGTCACGGGCTTGCGCGCCGGCGGCGACGATTATCTCACCAAGCCCTATGCCTTTTCCGAATTGCTTGCCCGCGTCGAGGTGCTGAACCGCCGCGCCAGCGCGCGCGAGTCCGAGACCGTCTACCGCGTCGGCGATCTCGAGCTCGACCGGCTGTCGCATTCGGTCAAGCGCGCCGGCCGCGAGATCACGCTGCAGCCGCGCGAGTTCCGCCTGCTCGAATATCTGATGCGCCATGCCGGGCAGGTGGTGACGCGAACCATGCTTCTGGAAAATGTCTGGGACTATCATTTCGATCCGCAGACCAACGTCATCGACGTCCACGTCTCGCGCCTGCGCGGCAAGATCGAAAAAGGCTTCGACAAGCCGATCCTGCACACGATCCGCGGCGCCGGCTACATGCTGAAGGGCGGGTGAAGCCACAGATGGCTCTCTCCCTGCCGGCCATCATGAAGACGACGGCGGCCCGGCTCTCGGCGCTCTATCTTCTGCTTTTCGCGCTCTGCGCCGTGCTGCTCGTCTTCTACATGACGTCGCTTTCGGCGCGCATGCTAACCGCGCAGACGCAGGAGACCATCAACGACGAGGTGCTGGGCCTGGCCCGCGCCTATCAGCGCGGCGGCCTGCCGGTGCTGGTGCGCGTCGTCGAGGCCCGCTCGCGCCAGCCCGGCGCCAATCTTTACCTGATCGCCGACGCCAACGGCCAGATCCTGACCGGCAATGTGCAGAGCCTGGAGCCGGGGGTCATAGAGACCGAGGGCTGGACGACAGAACCGTTTTCCTACCAGCGCTTCGGCGAGGGCGAGCTCGATCGGCTGCGCAGCGGCGGTTCGGACCAGGCCACGCCTCCGGCCAACGACAGCAGCAACAGCCCCCAGTCCACGGGGGAAAAGGGCCACAACGCCATCGCGCTGGTGTTGAGACTGCCCAACCAGATGATCATGCTGGTCGGCCGCGACCTCGGCGAGCCCGAGCGCTTCCGCGCCGTCATCAGCCGCGCGCTGACCCTGGCGCTCGGTATGATGGGGCTTGGCGGCATCCTGATCTGGTTCTTTGTCGGGCGCGCGGCGCTCAAGCGCATCGACAGCGTCTCGGACGCCAGCCGCCGCATCATGGGCGGCGATTTGTCCGGACGGCTGCCGGTCACCGGCGCTGGCGACGAATTCGACCGCCTGTCGGCGAACCTCAATTCGATGCTGGCCAGGATCGCCATGCTGAACGAGGGGCTGAAGCAGGTCTCCGACAACATCGCCCATGATCTGAAGACGCCGCTGACCAGGCTGCGCAACCGCGCCGAGGCGACGCTCGCCGGCAGGCACAAGACGGAAGATTACCGCCAGGCGCTGGAAGGCACGATCGCGGAGTCCGACCAGCTCATCAAGACATTCAACGCCATCCTGATGATCTCGCGCCTGGAGGCCGGCTATTCCTCGGAACAGACCGGTCCCGTCGATCTCGCCGCGACGGTGAGCGACGTCGTCGAACTCTACGAGCCGGTGGCGGAAGAGGCGGGCGTCGCGCTGGAAGCGACAGTGCCCGAGGCCTTTACCATCAACGGCAACCGCGAGTTGATCGGCCAGGCGCTGTCCAACATCGTCGACAACGCCATCAAATACTCGACCGACGCCGCCGAGACGCCGAAAGTGCGTGTGGCGCTGGAGCGCATCGGCAACGAGATCAAGCTTGCCGTCAGCGACAACGGCCACGGCATTCCGGACGACGCCGATCGTGCCCGAGCCACGGAGCGTTTCGTGCGCCTGGAAAAGAGCCGATCGCAGCCGGGCTCGGGCCTGGGTCTCAGCCTGGCCAAGGCAATCATGACTTTCCACAACGGAAGGCTTGATCTTTTGCCCGCCAATCCCGGATTGTCCGTGGTTATGAGTTTCCCATTGCGGGAGACGCATTGACGGCGCGGATAAATGGCGAAGAAGAAAATCGAATCCGAATTCCGGCTTAACCCGACACTGGCGCTCCGCCCCCTGGACGCGAAACATGCCCGGCGCGAATTGTCGGAAATCGCCGACGCCGCCGAGGAGGAGGGGCTTTCCCGACTCGCAGCGTTCCTGGCGGGCCAGGGGCCGCTGCAGGATCTGCTGGCGGCCGTCTTCGACCTCACGCCCTTCCTGCGCGATGTGGCGCGCCGGCGGCCGGCGATCCTCGATACGCTGTTCGACCTGACGATCGAAGCGCGGCTCGATGCCATAGGCGAAGCGATCGGCGGCGCGGCCAAGGCGGAAGACGCTTCGGAAGCGAGCCTGATGATGGCGCTCAGGCAATGGAAGACCGAAGCGCATTTCCTGATCGCGCTGGCCGACCTTTCAGGCGAGGCGGAGACCTCCGTGACGGTGCGCCGGCTCAGCGATCTTGCGGACGCCTGCACATGCGCCGCCGTCGATTTCCTGCTGCTCGACGCGCATCGGCAAGGCAAGGTCAAACTACCGCATCCGGCCGAGCCTGCCAGGGATTCAGGCTGGATCCTGCTCGGCATGGGCAAACTCGGCGCGCATGAGCTGAACTTTTCCTCCGACATCGATCTCGTCGTCTTCTTCGAGCCGGAGGCGCCGGCCGTCATCGATCCGCTCGACGCGACCGAACTGTTCTCCAGGCTCACCCGCCGTCTCGTGCGCATCCTGCAGGATCGCACCGAGCATGGCTATGTCTTCCGCACCGATCTGAGGCTGCGCCCCGATCCCGGCTCGACGCCGCTGGCGATCCCGGTCGAGGCAGCACTTCGCTATTACGAGGCGCGCGGGCAGAACTGGGAGCGCGCCGCCATGATCAAGGCGCGGCCGGTTGCCGGCGATCTTGCTGCCGGCGCCGCCTTCCTCAAGGAATTGCAACCCTATGTCTGGCGCAAATACATGGACTACGCGGCGATCGCCGACGTCCATTCGATCAAGCGCCAGATCCATGCCCACAAGGGCCATGGCGAGATCGCCGTGAAGGGTCACAACGTCAAGCTCGGCCGCGGTGGCATCCGTGAGATCGAGTTCTTCGTCCAGACCCAGCAGCTCATCGCCGGCGGCCGCTTCCCGGAACTGCGCGGCCGCGAGACCGTGCCGATGCTCGCAGCGCTTGCCGCGCGCGGCTGGATCACCGCTGACGCCCGCGATGCGCTCACCCGCCAATACTGGTTCCTGCGCCGTGTCGAGCACGCCATCCAGATGGTCGCCGACGAGCAGACGCACATCCTGCCGGAAGAAGACGAGGAGCTCAAACGCATCGCACTGATGCTGGGTTTTGCCGGCGAGGCGGAATTCACGCAGGCCTTCCGCGCCTCGCTGCAGCAGGTCGAGCGCCATTACGCGGCGCTCTTCGAAACCGCTCCCGAACTCTCGGCCGGCGTCGGCAATCTGGTCTTCACCGGCGATGTCGACGATCCCGATACGCTGCAGACGCTGCATGGCCTCGGCTTCCAGCGGCCGAGCGACATCTGCCGCGTCATCCGCGGCTGGCATTTCGGGCGCTACCGCGTCACCCAGTCGGCGGAGGCGCGCGAGAGGCTGACCGAACTGACCCCGGCGCTGCTGAAAGCCTTCGGCCAGACGCGTCGCGCCGACGAGGCGCTGATGCGCTTCGACGAGTTCCTCGCCGGCCTGCCGGCGGGCATCCAGCTTTTCTCGCTGCTGCAATCGAACCCGGCGCTCTTGAAGCTGATGGCGACCATCATGGGCGCGGCGCCGAGGCTGGCTGCCATCATCACCCGCCGCCCGCATGTCTTTGACGGCCTGCTCGACCCGGCCTTGCTTACCGAACTGCCGGACCGCGCCTATCTTTCGGCGCGGCTTGCCGCCTTCATCGAGGGCGACCGCGCCTATGAGGATGTGCTCGACCGCCTGCGCATCTTCGCCTCCGAGCAGAAATTCCTGATCGGCGTGCGCCTGCTTGCCGGCTCGATCGATCCCGCGCGCGCCGGCCGCGCCTTCTCCGATCTCGCCGACCTCACCATCGAGGCGGCGCTGAACGCGGTGATCGCCGAATTCGCGCTGCGCCACGGCAGTGTCGCGGGCGGCAGGGTGGCCCTGCTCGGCATGGGCAAGCTCGGCAGCCGCGAACTCACGGCCGGTTCGGATGTCGATCTCATCCTGCTCTACGACCACGACGCGGATGCCGAGGACTCCGACGGCGAAAAGCCGCTGGCGCCTTCGCATTACTATACCCGCATGACGCAGCGCCTGATCGCCGCCGTCTCGGCGCCGACGGCCGAAGGCGTGCTCTATGAGTTGGACCTGCGCCTGCGCCCCTCGGGCAACAAGGGGCCGGTCGCCACCCATATCGATGCGTTCAAGAAGTATCAGCGCCAGGACGCCTGGACCTGGGAACACATGGCGCTGGCACGAGCCCGCGCCGTCGGCGGCGATGCCGTACTCTGCGCCGAGCTCGACGATGAGGTGGCGGTGGTGCTGGCGCAGCCGCGCAATGCCGCCAAGGTGAAAGCCGAGGCCTTAGACATGCGCGCGCTGATCGAGAAGGAGAAGCCGCCGCGCGATCTCTGGGACATCAAGCTGATCCCGGGCGGGCTCATCGATCTCGAATTCATCGCCCAGGTCGCGGTCATCGCCGGCGATGTCGAGCCCGGTCGCCGGTTCACGGCGACCGCCGACATTTTGGCCCGGCTTTCTCCTGATTTCGCCTCAGCCGATGTGCGTGAAGAGCTTGGCGAGGCCTATCGGCTCTATCTGGCGCTGACCCAGATGATCAGGCTTTGCCTCATCGGCGAGTTCCAGCGCGACGATGTCCCGCCTGGACTCTCGGATCTGCTGCTGGCGGTCACCGACCTGCCGGATTTCGCCGTCCTGGAAGCACATCTCAAGGAGACGTCGCGGAAGGTCAGGCAGGATTTTGGCCACTTGCTTCGCACGGGCGCGTCGAAACGCGGGATGAATTAGGCCGCCGCCTTCACTGTCGGAGGAGCCTTCTTCAGCGGAATGCGCACCGACACGATGGTGCCTGCACCCTCGGTCGAGCGGATCTTCAGCGCGCCGCCCTGCAATTCGGCCAGCGAGCGCGAGATGGCGAGTCCGAGGCCCGAGCCGGTGTGGTTCTTGGAGAACTGGTTCTGCACCTGCTCGAACGGCCGTCCGAGCTTGCTCAGCGCCTGCTTGGGGATGCCGCAGCCATTGTCCTCGATGGTGAGCAGCAGCGCCCCGGACGTGTTGCGAGCCCTGACCGTGATTTTGCCGCCCTGTCCGGTGAATTTCACCGCGTTGGAGAGCAGGTTGATGGCGATCTGCTTGATCGCGCGGCGGTCGGCATAGACGCGCATCGCATCGGCGATGCGCGTCTCGACATTGATCGACTTTTCCGCCGCCTGCAGCGAGATCACCCGCACCGTCTCCTTGATCAGCGGGCAGAGGTCGATCTCCTCGCGGTCGAGCGAGAACTGGCCGGCTTCGATCTTCGACATGTCGAGGATGTCGTTGATGACGCCGAGCAGGTATTTGCCGCTGCCGTTGATGTCGGTCGCGTATTCCTCGTAGCGCTCGGAGCCGAGCGGCCCGAACAGGCCCTGCTGCATCAGCTCGGAGAAGCCGATGATGGCGTTGAGCGGCGTGCGCAATTCATGCGACATATTGGCGAGGAATTCCGACTTGGCACGATTGGCCGCCTCGGCGCGCTCGGTTTCCTTCATGTATTTGCGGTTGAGCTCGACCAGTTCGCTGGCGCGTTCCTCCTCGGCGCGGCGGGCCAGGCTGAGATCGTGGATCGTCGCCATCAGCCGGCGCTCGCTGTCGACCAGTTTTTCCTGGTGCAGCTTGATCTGCGTGATGTCGGAGCCCACGGAAACGACGCCGCCGTCGCGGGTCCTGAGCTCGTTGACCTGCAGCCAGCGGCCGTCGGCAAGCTGGCGCTCCAAGCTGACGCCGCCCTGCGGCCCGTTGGCATTGGCGAGCCTGCGTTCCGAGGCGAAGGCCAGCATGCGCTCCTCCAGCATATCGCGGGTCGCGCCCGGTACCACGTCGCGGTCCGACAGCCCGTTGTCCTTCTGGAACTTCGAATTGCACATGATCAGCCGTTCGGCGGCATCCCACAGCACGAAGGATTCGTTGATGTTCTCGATCGCGGTCCTGAGCCGCATGTCGGCCGCTTCCGAGCGCAGCGCCAAGTGCCGCTGCTCGGTGACGTCGACGGCGATGCCGATCAGCTGGATCTCCGGCGCCTCCGGGTCGATCACCTGGGCGCGGGCTCGCATCCACACCCACTGCCCGTCGGCATGGCGCATGCGGAAAACCTGGTCGATATGGTCGATCTCGCGTTCGATGATGCGGTTGGCGAGCTCGAACAGGTCGCCGTCTTCCGGGTGGATGATCTCGTCGACCTCGCCGAAGGAGAGCATCGTATCGCAGGGCTCATAGCCCAGCATGTCGTACATCGAGCGCGACCAGTACATCTTGCCGCGCACCATGTCCCAGTCCCACAACCCGCAGCGGCCGCGCACCAGCGCCATGTCGATGCGCTGATGCGCTTCGAGATAGATGCGGTCCGCCGCCTGGGCGCGCGCCGCCTGGCCGAAATAGGCGTAGAGGATGACGATCAGCACGCCCGCCGTCAGCACGAACAGCGTGACGTTGAGCGACATCGACTTGCGCCAGCTGTCGAACACCGCTTCCTGCGGCACCAGCACGGCGGCCGCATGTTTGCGGTCGCCGCTGAGGCTGACGGCGGCAAACCAGTCCTGTCCCGAGATGCTGACGTCCATCACGCCGGCGCGGTCGCCGAACATGAACAGCGGCTGGCCGCCCAGCACGAGGCTGTCCAGCGTGCGGCCCTGCCAGCCCGTCGACAGCGGCGAAACGGCGATGACCTTGAAGTTGGCATCGGTGATGGCGAGCACATGGGCGCGGCTCATGGCGCCCTGGCGGCCGGTGTTCTCCAGGAGGCTTATGGCATTGACGCCGGCCGCGCTGGGGTCGGCGGTGACGGCCTGCGCCATCTGGCCGGCAGCCAGCGCCAGCACGGCCTTGGCGTCGCGCTCGATCTCGTCATGCTCGTTCATGAGCGACAGGAAGCGCAGCGCGGCGATGACGACGAGAAAAACGACGATCAGCGCCGGGATCGACCGGCGCAGCAGCGGCTCGGCGGCCAGGAGCCGCTGATAAGTGGGTTCGGCGATCAGGCGCGTATTGCCGGCAAGTCCATCGCTCCTTGCCTTGCGACGCGCAAAAGCCTTCCCTCCGGGCGCGCCCCACGCGTCCGCCTTGGCCATAAATGGCACTCCCCGATCTGCCGCATACTTGGATGATCCGGCTACGCCGCACGCCCGAATCGTCAGTAAAGAATCAAAGCTGATTCGCCTTGTCCAGTGGCGCGGGCGAAAAAGATTAAAAGTTGATTGAAATTTGTCAAAACTGCCGATCGGGGAGATTGCTAGTCACGCCAGCGTCCGTTCCACGATATCGCGCAGATCCGCCGAAAGATTCTCGGCCTTCGCCATGTCGAGCAGCACCTGCCTGGCCTTGGCCTGACGTCCAGGCTCCAGCGAGCGCCAGGAGCGTAGCGCCGTGGCCAGACGCGCCGCCACTTGCGGGTTGCGCTTCTCCACTTCCAGCACCGTCTCGGCGAAGAAACGGTAACCTTCGCCGTCGGGGCGGTGGAAGCCGGTCTGGTTGGCGCTTGAGAAGGTGCCGATCAGCGAACGCACCCGGTTCGGGTTGGCGATCGAGAAGGCTGGGTGCCGCATGAGCTCACGCACTTTCTCGACGGTGTTCGCGCCCGGCACACCGGCCTGGATCTGGAACCATTTGTCGAGTACCAGCGCGTCGCTGCGATAGCGGGCCTCGAAAGCGGCCAGAGCTTCTTCGGCCTCGGCCGTGCCTGGATGGCGATGCGCCAGCACGGCGAGCGCTGCGGCGCGGTCGGTCATGTTGGTGGCGGCGGTGAAGTGCCTTGCGGCGAGGCCCGCGCCGCCCGGCAGCAGCGAAAGATAGTCGAGCAGGATGTTGCGCAAGGCCCTGCGCCCGGCGCTCGCCGCGTCCGGGCTGAACGGACCCTTCTCGGCGAGGCTCTCATAGAGCGCCGGGAAGGCCTCGCTGTTTGCCTCGGCGATCATCCGCGCCATCGCCTCGCGTGCGGCAAAGATGGCGTCCGGGTCGATGCCCTTGCCGATGTCGCGGGCAATATCGGCTTCGCCGGGAAGCGACAGCGCGAGCGCCCGGTAGGCCGGCTCCAGCGCTTCGTCGCCGGCGATCCTGCCGGCAAGCTCGGCAAGCCGCGCCGCAAACACCGGGTCCTTGCCGCCGAGGATCTGGCGGAAGGCGGCGATCAGCGCATCGGTCAAGAGCGTGTTGAACGCCTGCCAGCGCGCGAAGGCGTCGCTGTCATGCGCCGCGAGGAAGAACTGGTCGTCGGCCTTCTGCTGCACCGAAAGCGTGATCGGCGCTGAGAAGCCGCGGTTGAGCGACACCGAAGGCCGTTGCGAAATACCCGAGAAGCGCACCGTGTGCCGACGCTTGCGGATGTGGATGACACCGTCATCCACAATTGCACCCTCGACGGCAGTCCAGGTGACGGGCTTGCCGTTGGCGCCGACAAGACCGAAAGCCAGCGGGATATGCATCAGCCGCTTGCGGCTTTCCGACGGCGTCGGCGGCACCGACTGCTCGATCTCCAGCGTGAACTCCTTTGCCGCCGCATTGTGCGTGGAGCTCACCGTCAGGTTCGGTGTGCCGGCCTGATGGTACCAGAGCGCGAATTGCGCCAGGTCGCGGCCCGAGACGTCCTCGAACACTTTAAGGAAATCCTCGATCGTCGCCGCCTCGCCGTCATGCCGCTCGAAATAGAGGTCCATGCCGGCACGGAAGGTTTCCGGCCCGAGGATGGTGCGGATCATGCGCACCACTTCCGAACCCTTCTCGTAGACGGTCGCGGTGTAGAAGTTGTTGATCTCGCGGTAGCGTCGCGGCCTGACCGGATGCGCCAGCGGCCCCTGGTCTTCCGGGAACTGGTGAGCGCGCAGCGTGCGAACCTCGGCGATGCGCTTCACCGCCCGCGAGCGCTGGTCGGCGGAGAATTCGTGGTCGCGGTAAACCGTCAGCCCTTCCTTCAGGCAGAGCTGGAACCAGTCGCGGCAAGTGATTCTGTTGCCAGTCCAATTGTGGAAATATTCATGCGCGATGATCGCCTCGATGTTGGCGAAGTCGGCATCCGTCGCGGTCTCCTCGTCGGCCAGCACATATTTGTCGTTGAAGACGTTGAGGCCCTTGTTCTCCATGGCGCCCATGTTGAAGTCGGAGACGGCGACGATATTGAAGACATCGAGGTCGTATTCGCGGCCGAAGGCTTCCTCGTCCCATTTCATCGAGCGTTTCAGCGCGTCCATCGCATAGCCGGCAAGCTGCTCCTTGCCGGGCTCCACATAGATGCCGAGCTCGACCTCCCGGCCGGACATGGTGATGAAGCTGCCCGACACCTTGCCGAGCGCCCCCGCCACCAGCGCGAAAAGATAGGAGGGTTTGGGGAAGGGGTCGTGCCAGACCGCGTAGTGCCGGCCGCCGGCGAGCCCGCCGCGTTCGACGGGATTGCCGTTGGAGAGCAGCAATGGCGCCTCGTTGTGCGCGGCTTCGATGCGCACCGTGTAGACCGACAGGATGTCGGGACGGTCGAGGAAATAGGTGATGCGGCGAAAGCCCTCGGCCTCGCATTGCGTGCAATAGACGTTGTTGGAGCGATAAAGGCCCATCAGCGCCTCGTTGCGCGAAGGCGCGATCTCTGTCTCCAGCCGCAGCTCGAAACGCTGCGCCGCCGGCGGCTTCAGGATCGTCAGCCGGTCAGGCGTCGCCTCATAGTCGCTGGCCGGAAGCGTATGCCCGTCGACGGCAATGCCGAGCAACGTCAGCCCGTCGCCGTCGAGCACCAGCGGCGTCGAGGCGGCGACGCCCTCGCGCCGCTCGATCGCAAGCAGCGCGGTCACATGGGCCGCGTCCGGCGACAGGCGGAAGTCGAGGCTGGTCGCGGGGATGAGATAGTCGCTGGGGCGATAGTCTTCGAGCTTGAAGACATGGCCGGTATCTGTGCGCATTCCTTAGGCTTTTCCTGTTGATTTCGGGCGGCCAGCCAGCTTGGCTGGTCCAAGAATTTTGAGGTGCGCGCTCTTTACACGAAACGGCCACTCGACAAAACTGCGGGATAGGTTGTGTCTCGCAATTCCGGACGGAAAACCGTTACACACTTTTCCTGGAATTGCTCTTGGCCTATTTCGCGGCTTCGTTTCCCGACTACCCTTACGAGGCAAGATGACCGTCGATCATGCCGTCGGCCACAACACGCTGCGCGGCATTACGCTGAAGATCGTCTCGGTGACGGTCTTCGTCGGCATGCAGACCTGCATCAAGGCGGCCGGCGACGTGCCCGCAGGGCAGATCGTCTTCTTCCGCTCCTTCTTTGCCATCTTCCCGATCATCGCCTTCCTGGCCTTCAAGGGTGAATTGGCCACGGCATTCACGACGAGACGGCCGTTCAACCATATCGCGCGCGGTGTGGTCGGCGTCGGCGCCATGGGGCTCGGCTTCTTCGCGCTGACCAGGCTGCCGCTGCCGGAAGCGATCACGCTGAACTACGCCCAGCCGCTGCTGGTCGTCGTGTTCTCCTCGATCTTCCTCGGCGAGACGATCCGCGTCTACCGCTGGAGCGCGGTCGCGGTCGGTCTTGCCGGCGTATTGGTCATCTCCTGGCCCGAACTGACGCTGCTCAATTCCGATGAAGGCCTCGACGACCACGAGGTGCTGGGCGTCATGGCCGCGCTGATCGCCGCAGCGATCTCGGCGGTCGCCATGCTTCTGGTGCGCAATCTCGTCCAGACCGAAAAGACGGCAACCATCGTGCTGTGGTTCTCCTCGACCGCCTCGGTGCTGTCGCTCTTCACGCTGCCCTTCGGCTGGCAGGCGCTGACACCGATGCAGGCCGCGCTCCTCGTTGCCGCGGGCTTCTGCGGCGGGCTCGGCCAGATCCTGATGACGGCGGCCTACCGCCATGCCGAAGCCTCGGTCGTGGCGCCCTTCGAATACACCTCGATGATCCTCGGCGTCGTCGTCGGATATTTCGTTTTCGGCGACGTGACCTCGCTGAACACCCTTGCGGGCGGCGTGATCGTGGTCGCCGCCGGCATCTTCATCATCTGGCGCGAGCGGCAGCTCGGCCTCGAGCGAACGCGCACCAGGACGGTCACGCCGCCGCAGGGGTGAAGGCCTACGAAGCGGTCGCCCGCTCTTTCGCCAATCGCACCAGCACCGTCCTTGTCTGCTCATCCGCAGGGAAAAAGGATTCGATCGCCAGTTCCGACAGCGTGACGTCGAGCGGCGTACCGAAGACCGTGATCGTGCTGATGAACGACAGCACCTGATCGCCATGCGCGAGCCGCAGCGGATGCACGATGCCGCTCGGTTCGACCGGCGCCGGCCGGCTGCTCCTCATGCCGGACGGATAGGTGCGCAGTTCGCGTTCCAGTTCGATCAGCACCGGATCGCCGGTGGCATCGTTCTGGTGCTTCAGCCGCTCGATGAGATGCGCGCGCCATTCCGCCAGATTGACGATGCGCGGCGCCACGCCGCCCGGATGCAGGCTGAGCCTCAGCACATTGACCGGCGGCGCGAGAAGCGATGCTTCGGAGATGTCGGCGAGGAACGGAGCAATCGCGGTGTTTGCCGAAACGAGGTTCCAGTGCCGGTCCACCGCCAGCGCCGGGAAGGGTTCGTGGCCCTTGAGCACAGTCTCGACGGCGGCAAGCGCCGGCGCCAGCGTCGCATCGGTGAGCGGCTTTTCGCTGAAGCTCGGCGCGAAGCCGGCGGCAAGCAACAGTTGATTGCGTTGGCGCAGTGGAATCGACAGCTGCTCGGCCAGATGCAGCACCATGTCGCGCGAAGGCTGGGCTCGGCCGCTTTCGACGAAGGAGAGATGCCGTTGCGAGATATCGGCCTCCATGGCGAGGTCGAGCTGGCTCATGCGCCGCCGCGTGCGCCACTCGCGGATGAGGCTTCCGGCGGAGAGTTCGGATGTGGTCATAGGGTAGCACTAGGCTGTGGAGGGAGGGATTTCAATTACCTGGGAGGTTATTGGCTTCCGTTCTCCCGCAAGGGAGAAGGGGAAGACGTTCACGCCAACCCCTTCAACTTCGCCTTGACCTCGAGAAAATCCCGCCAGGCCAGCTTCTTGTGCGCCGGCGTTCTCAAGAGATACGCCGGATGCAGCGTTGGCATCGCCGGAATGGCTATGCCCGACGCCGTCGTGTGCACCCGCCAGTTGCCGCGCAGGCGCAGGATGCCCTCGGTCGTGTTGAGCAGCGTCTTGGCCGACGGACCGCCGAGATTGACCAGTACCTTGGGATTGACCAGTTCTATCTGCCTTTCGATGAACGGCCGGCAGATTTCGGTCTCGTGCGGTGTCGGCGTGCGGTTGCCCGGCGGCCGCCACGGAATGACGTTCGCGATATAGGCCGAGTTGCGGTCGAGGCCGATAGCGGCGAGCATACGGTCGAGCAGCCGGCCGGAGCGGCCGACAAAGGGCAGACCTTCGAGGTCCTCGTCTCGGCCCGGCGCCTCGCCGACCAACATAAGGTCGGCTTTCGGATTGCCGTCGGCGAAGACGAGGTTCTTGGCGGTGAATTTGAGATTACAGCCGTCGAAGCCGGCCATCTGCTGGCGGAGTTCCTCGAGCGTCGAGGCGCTTGCGGCCAGTTGCCGGGCAAGCAGCGCCTGCGCCTCGTCGGGAACGGTGGCGGCTGGCATGCGCGCCGGAGCGTCCGGAATATTGCGCGCGTCGAGGCCGGATGATGGCGTCGGTGGCTCCGGCGCCTGGGGCCGCTCCGGGCCCTGCCCGGGTGCCGGGCGGCTCTCGGATCTGGGGTCGCGAGGCGGTGCGGCTGGCTGCCGCTCGGCGGGCCTGCGTTCGGCCGACTTCGCAGCCGCTTCGGCAAACCGATTGACCGGCGCGTCTTCAAGCGGCTCGTCGACGCCGGCGCTGGCATAGAAGGCGAGCAGTTCGGCGATGTCGGCTGGTGTGCTGGGGGAGGCGGCAGTCATGGCGCCACCATCGTCCGCGCGGCGCCGATTTGCAACCTCGCCGAGGTCATCCAGTCGGGATGCGCGGATCCTGCACAATGTAAAACGTCCAGCGCGGCGTGTAGTCGGTGATCAGGAAGTCGAAGGTCGCCGTCTTGAGCGGGTCGACCTTGCCGTTCTTGAACAGCAACTGGTCATAGGGTTCGAACCGGCGGTCGAAATCGGCGAAATTGCTCGACCAGATGTTGTCGGGCGTCTTGTTGCGCTGATCGAAGGAAAGGCCGTCGCCGAACACGCTTGGCTGGTCGAGGATTTCCTGCAGCTCGAACTGGAATTCCACCCAGGGCAGGGCGCTGTTGTTGAGCACGTCGATGCGCATATACATCACGCCGTTGGCGACCTGGCCCGCCTTGCCGAATGGCTCGATCGGCTTGGTCGCGCGGATCGTCAGCGTCACCGGCGTCGCCGTGTTCAGTTCCTCCCTGATGATCAGCGGGTCTTCCCTGGTGCCGATGCCGGAAGCACCCGTGATGCGGAAGCCGCCCAGTTCGTCGGAGAAGGAATAGGCGCCGGTGGCCCAGACCTTCACCGGATCGGTATGCGCCGGCACGGACAAAAAGAGGAGTGGAAGAACCGCGCGCCAGGCCATGCCTGGCGTGAAGAGTAAGCGCTTTGATGGAAAGCCGGCTGGCTCTGGACTGCGCATGGTGCGAAGTATTGCCGATAACCAAGCCGTCGAACAATTAAAAACATGCGGACGCGGCCTGGCCTTCCATCCATTTGGCGCTGGCCTATGCTTGGCCATGGCCTGCGCGGCGACCGTTTCGTAGGGAAAACCGCGACTTTTTGTCGAAATCGGCGTTGTCACGTCGGCGCCGGTTTCGCGTCGCGAATTGATGCGCTATGCAGCGCGTGAGCCAGCACAATGCGAAAACATGGCGAGCCAGTGAGGGGTCGATGAGCGAAATCGAACGCGAGAGCATGGAATTCGACGTGGTGATCGTCGGCGCGGGTCCCGCCGGCCTTGCCGCCGCGATCCGTCTGAAGCAGCTCAACCCGGACCTTTCCGTCGTCGTCCTTGAGAAGGGCGGCGAGGTCGGCGCCCATATCCTGTCGGGTGCGGTCGTCGATCCGATCGGCATCGACCGGTTGCTGCCCGGCTGGCGCGAGGAGGGCGATCATCCGTTCAAGACGCCTGTGACCGCGGACCATTTCCTGGTGCTTGGCCCCGCCGGCTCGTTCCGCCTGCCCAACTTCCTGATGCCGCCGCTGATGAACAACCACGGCAATTACATCGTCTCGCTTGGCAATGTCTGTCGCTGGCTGGCGACCAAGGCCGAGGCGCTGGGCGTCGAGATCTATCCGGGCTTCGCCGCGGCAAGCCTTGTCTACAACGACGCCGGCGCCGTCACCGGCGTCATCACCGGCGACATGGGCATCGAGAAGGACGGCACGCACGGCCCGGCTTACGCGCCGGGCATGGCGCTGATGGGCAAATATGTGCTGATCGGCGAAGGCGCGCGCGGCTCTCTCGCCAAGCAGCTTATCGCCAAATACCGGCTTGCCGACGGCCGCGAGCCGGGCAAGTTCGGCATCGGCCTCAAGGAGCTCTGGCAGGTCAAGCCCGAGAACCACAAGCCGGGCCTGGTTCAGCACTCCTTCGGCTGGCCGCTCGACATGAAGACCGGCGGCGGCTCTTTCCTCTACCACCTCGAGGACAACCAGGTGGCGGTCGGCTTCGTCGTCCACCTCAACTACAAGAACCCCTATCTCTCGCCCTTCGAGGAGTTCCAGCGCTTCAAGACGCATCCGGCGATCGCCGGCACCTTCGAAGGCGCCAAGCGCATCGGTTATGGCGCGCGCGCCATAACCGAGGGCGGCTGGCAGTCCGTGCCGAAGCTTTCCTTCCCCGGCGGCGTGCTGATGGGCTGCGCGGCCGGCTTCGTCAATGTGCCGCGCATCAAGGGTTCGCACAATGCGGTGCTCTCGGGCATGCTGGCGGCCGAGCATGTGGCCGAGGCGATTGCCGGCGGCCGAGCCAATGACGAGCTCGCTTCCTATGAGGAAGCCTGGCGCGGTACCGATATCGGCAAGGACCTGAAGAAGGTCCGCAACGTCAAGCCGCTCTGGTCGCGCTTCGGCACCATTGTCGGCGTCGGCATCGGCGGGCTCGACATGTGGCTGAACACGCTGTTCGGCTTCTCGCCCTTCGGAACCATGAAGCATGGCAAGGCCGACTATGCGACGCTCGAGCCGGCCTCCAAGCATCAGAAGATCGCCTATCCGAAGCCGGATGGCGTGCTGACCTTCGACCGGCTCTCCTCGGTGTTCCTTTCCAACACCAACCACGAGGAGAACGAACCGACCCATCTGATCGTCGGCGACATGGCGCTGCAGCAGCGTTCCGAGCACGATGTCTTCGCCGGTCCCTCGACCCGCTACTGCCCGGCCGGCGTCTATGAATGGGTGGACAAGGACGGCAACGCCGCCGCCGATCCGGCGGCAAAGGACGTGCGCTTCGTCATCAACGCGCAGAACTGCGTGCACTGCAAGACCTGCGACATCAAGGATCCGAACCAGAACATCAACTGGGTGCCGCCACAAGGCGGCGAGGGCCCGGTTTATCAGGGGATGTGATCGCCCCGACCGGGCCGTCTCGACCGCCGCCAAAGAGAAAGCCGGCGAAGGCACGGTCTACCGGGGCATGTGTGATCCGCGCCTTATCGGCCAAGGCCGTTGAAGCCGCGCGCCGAGTGTGGTCTGCTTCGCCCGAACAAGGAGGCGGACATGCGGCGGACCAGTCTGGCGATATTAGCTGCTGCCGGTGTGCTTTTGTGCGGGGCCGCCTCCGCCGGCACCAGGCTGACCGTGCATGTGCGCACCTACGACGTCGCCGGCAAGACCGGCGCGGAACTGATCGAGGCGATGGACGGCCTGGGGCCGAGGCACGGCCATGCCACGCGCGCCATCGCCGAGACTGGCTACGCTGTGCATTGGAAGCTCGATGTGACGCGCGACAACGGCATCTGCCGGCTGCGGCAGGCCAACGGCACGATCGACATCACCTACACGTTTCCGCGCCGCATGTCGCAGGCTGGTCCGGCCCTGGGCAGGCGCTGGGAGCGTTTCATGGCTGGCGTGCGCCAGCACGAGCACACCCATGGCCGCATAGCCAAGCAGATGATGCGGGCGACCGACACGGCGCTTGCCGGGCTGAAGCGGCAGGACAACTGGTTCTGCACCAGTCTTCGCCGGGACGCCAGGCGTCGCATCGACACGATCTATGCCGACTACGAGGCCAGGCAGAACGCCTTCGACGCGCGCGAGCACCGCGACGGCGGCCATGTCGAAAAACTGGTCAATGCGTTGGTGGGGAAGAACTGAACTTAAGTCCGTTCGCGTATCAGGAGGGCGTCAGCTGCGCGGCTCGTCCGGCGCCTCGTTCGCCGCCAGCGCCGACTTGTGCTCGTCCTCGGGCGCGTTGCTGTCGGACCGCAGCGTGAATTCGACCAGCACAGGCAGATGGTCGGAGCCGGTATCCTCCAGCCGGGCCGACGACAGGATCGTCACCCCGCCCTTGCTGAACACCTGGTCGATCGGCAGGCCCGCATAGCGGCGCAGGACGTCGGGCAACGTGCGGTGGATCCAGGTCGGGCCGGCCGACGGCATCAGCGTCATGCCGCCGAGCCGCGCCACCCGCCGCACCGCCGCGCTCCACGGCACGGCGTTGCAGTCGCCGGCCATGATGGCGGTCTCGCCGAGCCTGGCCAGCGGTTCCGCCAGTTCGCCGATCTGCCAGTATTGCTCCTTCGGCCACGGCCAGCTGAGATGGATCGCGGCGACGTTGACCGGAATGCCGCCGAAATCGATCGTGGCGGTCGCCATCGCGCCGCGCGGCTCGCAACGCGGCGCGGTGCCGACGGCGAAGGGGCGGCGCGAAAGCAGCGCGACGCCGAATATGCCGTTGGGATAGTCGCAAAGGATCCGATAGGGATAGGCGCTGGCAATATAGCCGAGCTCCGTGGCCCACATCCCAGACACTTCGTCGAGCGTGATGACGTCCGGATTGGTCCGGCCGATCAGCGACAGCACCTTCTTCGGCGTCGGATTGTTGAAGCGCAAGTTCATCTGCAGCAGGCTATAGACCATCCTGTCGGCCGGCTTTGCGAACGCCTGCGGCGTCGACAATCTCGGCAGCGCGCTTGTCGTCGTGGCGAAGCAGGCGATGGCGAAGACCAGCGCGGCGACCGCCTGCAGCCGGTAGGGGCCGGCAAGCAGCGCCAGCGCGAGCAAGGCCGTCAGCACGCTCAGATGCATGCGGAAATGCGAGAAGGAATCGAACGCCGGATGCAGCGTGCCGAAGAATCCGGCCAGCAACGCGGCCGAGCATGCCATCATCGCCAGGAATGTCAGTTGAGCCATCATGCTCAAGCGTGCGCCGCCCGTTGTCATTTGCTCCGACTGTCCCAGCCTTCCACCCGGATCGCTTATCGGCCAAATTGCGGCTCAAGCAAGACGACCGATTGCCTCGCCGGTGGCCGGCCGGCACGCGTCTACTGGAATGCCGTCTCGGAAAAGCTTCTCAGCTTGCGCGAATGCAACCGCTCCATCGGCATCTCGGCCAGCTTCTCCATCGCCCTTATGCCGATGGTGAGATGCTGCGCCACCTGCCGCTTGTAGAATTCGGTCGCCATGCCGGGCAGCTTCAGTTCGCCATGCAGCGGCTTGTCGGAGACGCACAGCAGCGTCCCGTAGGGCACGCGGAAACGGAAGCCGTTGGCGGCGATGGTGGCCGATTCCATGTCGAGCGCGATGGCGCGCGACTGCGACAGGCGCTGCACCGGTCCGCGCTGGTCGCGCAGTTCCCAATTGCGGTTGTCGATGGTGGCGACGGTTCCGGTTCGCATGATGCGCTTGAGGTCGTAGCCCGACAAACCAGTCACCTCGGCGACCGCTTCCTGCAGCGCCACCTGGATTTCGGCCAGTGGCGGGATCGGCACCCAGACCGGCAGGTCGTCGTCCAGCACATGGTCCTCCCGCACATAGGCATGCGCCAGCACATAGTCGCCGAGCGCCTGCGTGTTGCGCAGGCCCGCGCAATGGCCGAGCATGACCCACGCATGCGGCCTCAGCACCGCGATATGGTCGGTTATCGTTTTGGCGTTGGACGGGCCGACGCCGATATTGACCATGGTGATGCCGCCATGGCCGGGCTTCTTCAGATGGTAGGCCGGCATCTGCGGCAGGCGCTGCGGCGACGTGCCTTCCGATGCCGTTGCCCCGTTCCGGGTCACGACATTGCCGGGTTCGATGAACTCGACATAGCCGCTGTCGCCACTGGCCATCAGCTCGCGGGCCCGCGCCACGAATTCGTCGATGTAGAACTGGTAATTGGTGAACAGCACGAAATTCTGGAAATGCTGCGGGCTGGTCGCCGTGTAATGCGTCATGCGGTGCAGCGAGTAATCGATGCGCTGCGCGGTGAACGGCGCCAGCGGCCGCGGCTCGCCAAACGCCACCTCAAACGTGCCGTTGGCGATCTGGTCGTCGGTGCCGTCGAGATCCGGCACGTCGAACAGGTCGCGGATCGGCCGCTTGATGCGCTCGGCGGCCGCCCCGTCGACATAGGTGCCTTCGAGGAAGGCGAAATGCAGCGGGATGGGCGTCGTCGATTCCGCCACCGTCACCGTCACGCCGTGATTGCGCATGATGAGCCTCAACTGCTCGATGAGATAGTTCTCGAACAGTTGCGGCTGGGTGATCGTGGTGGCGAAATGCCCGGGCGTCGGCATATGGCCATAGGCCTGGCGCGAGTCGACCTGACTGAACGAGGTCGTAGTGACGCCGATCTGCGGGTAAAAGGCCCGGTAGCGCTTGCTCTCGTCCCCGCCAGCGGCAAGCGCGGCGAAGGAATCGCGCAGGAATTTTGTGTTGCGGTCGTAGAGCGCCTGCAGCGCCGCAACGGCCTTTCTGGCGTCGTGGAAGCTCTGCTTGCCGAATGGCTCCGGCATGACGACCGATTCGATAGCTTGGGGGTAGATTCGCTTTTCCATGGCTCAATATAGAGACTCAGGAGAGCGCTTGGGAGGGGGAGCCAGGCCTCAAGCGGTCCGGCGCGTCGTTTTTCTTCGGCTGCCTTATCCGCGCTGCAGGCTGATCAGCAGCACGAAGCCGACGCTGGTGTTCTTGCGCGGCGGCGCCTCGATCCTGTTGCCCGTGTCGGCGCGCATCATCGGCACCGCCAACACGGGGGCGGCAAGCAACATCAGGATGAGCGTCGCCCGCGGCAGCAGCCGAAGGGCATTGGTTGCGATGGCGGCGATGCGGTTCATTTTAGTGGTGTCCCCGTTCCAGCTTGGTCGTTTCAGCGCTTGAATTGGTTCACGAGGCCGACAACGTAGGCACCGGCCGTTCCCACGGGCGGGCTGAATGACCGGCCTCCGCAACGAGAATGGCGAAGAACATGCCAAACAGGCTCATCAGCAGGCAGACGATTGCGAAGCGGCGGGCAAGCATTTCTCTCTCCTTCAATGCGGGAGAGAATGCCGGAATGCCTCTGAACCGGTTCTGAGACCGGTATTCATCTGCGGTTCAAATTGATTGACGAGGTCTTGAACAGGTGCCGGTGGCGCAGCGCCGGTCCGGCGGAGCGCCGCCGCTCCAAAGGAAAACGGGGCCGTTCGGCCCCGTTTCGGATGATCTGGAATCTGGCGATCAGAGCTTATGCCAGGTCTGGCTCTTGCAGATCAGGCCGCCAAGTACGCAGCCGCTCATCTTGAGCGTCGTGCCCGTGAGCGTCGCCTTGCCGGAATAGGTCTTGTCGTTCGCCGGGTCGGTGATGTTGCCGGCATATTTGTTGTCGCCGGTCGCCTTCATCGAGCCGATCGTCTTGCCCGCATATTTGCCGGTCTTGAGGGTGATGGAGAACGAGCCGCCGCCGCCGATCGTCGCCGTCTCGCCGGACTGCGTCTTCCAACTGCCTTCGATCGGGTCGGCCCACGCGGCGCTCGCCATGATCACTGTGGCCGCCAGGGCCAGGCTCATCTTTCGAAACATCTTGTCCTCCTCCCTATGGGGTTGCGGCGGGCTCCGGTCCGCCTTCCTGCCCCTTACGCAAAGGTAAAGCTAATCCAGCTCCCGCCAAAACAAAAGCAGTGCCGCCACGGAAGGTTGCAAGGATTTTCGCGCCCCTGCATTGCCCGGAATAAACGAAACTCGAAAAACGCTTCGGTTTCCGTGGTTAGCGAAGTCTTGATTCCGCTCGCGGCAATTTTCATCGAATTTGATGCAAAATGGCTGAAACGCTGGATTCCCATGCTTAACAGTTTTTCGCGTTTACCTCTTGTTTTAGCTTTGTTTTCCTCAAATTAAGCAAGCCATTTAACGACAGATTCAAGGCCAGCCGTCATCCTCGAAAGCATCGAAAGAGCGCCCCGCCCCAAGGGAAAAGGAGGCGGCTCTCGGGAGCCAGACAGGGGATTGAAATGGCACGTTTTGAAATGCTTGAAGACGGCTTCGGCGCCATGGGGGCAACTGCCCAGGCCGACATTCTTTTCGAACTGGGCATGATGTATGCGACCGGCCGCGATTGCGAGACCGACGTCGTTGCCGCCCACAAATGGTTCAACATCGCCGCGATCAAGGGCTCGGCCCGCGCCGCCGAATTGCGCTCGGAGCTGTCGACCACCATGTCGAAAGTCGAGATCGCCACGGCGCTGCGCGAAGCGCGCGAATGGATGACGATGCACTGATCCTCAGCGCGCGCAGCGCTCGGAAGCTGATTGGGACAAGGCCGCGAAAAGACGGCCGGTCAAGAAGAACGAGAACGCGGCAGGTTGAAACAACCGAAGCCACGCAAAACAGGGAAGCGAGCGGGGTTCAGGCGCGGGGCGCCGGGGAAGCTCGATTGCAAAAAGCCGCGACCGGCCGGGACAAGGCCGGCGCGGCTTTTTGCATTACGCCTGGTAATCAGGCGCGTGGCCCAAGAAATCCTCGCCTAAATGAACCAAAACCTTCCGCATTGTGCTCTCGACAGTTTCGGCGAAGGGTGAAATTGTCCCGGCTCTGTGGAAGAAGCGCGGCCGGAGCGGCGCGCGCAAGTGGAGGAGTTCTTATAGTCATGAAAAAATTGGGTATTTTGAGCGCGGCCGCATTTGGCCTGATGATGAGCGCCCCGGTTGCCTTCGCCGACGACATCACCATTTCGGTGGTCGGCCCGATGACCGGCCAGCTCGCCACCATCGGTGACCAGTTCAAGCAGGGCGCGCAGGCTGCCGCCGACGCGATCAATGCCGCTGGCGGCGTCAACGGCTCCCAGATCAAGCTCGACATCGAGGACGACCAGTGCGATCCGAAGCAGGCGGTCTCGGTCGCCAACCGCATCGTCGCCAACGGCGTCAAGTTCGTCGACGGCCATGCCTGCTCGGGCTCAAGCATTCCGGCCTCGGCCGTCTATGCCGAAGCCGGCGCGCTGATGATGAGCCCCGCCTCGTCCAACCCGGTGCTGACCGATGCCGCGGCCAAGGCCGGCTGGCCGACCATCATGCGCCTCTACACGCGTGACGACGCGCAGGGCGCCTTCATCGGCCCTTGGATCGCCAAGAAATACGCCGGCAAGAATGTTGTCGTCCTGCACGACAAGAGCGCCTACGGCCAGGGTGTCGCCGATGCGGTGAAGGCGACGATGAATGCCGGCGGCCTCAAGGAAGTCGACTATGAAGGCATCAATGCCGGCGAGAAGGACTATTCGGCCCTCGTCACCAAGCTGAAGGAACTCAAGGCCGATGTCGTCTATTTCGGCGGCTATCACCCGGAGGCGGGCCTGATCCTGCGTCAGGCGGCCGAGCAGAACGTCAAGTTCCAGCTGATCATGCCGGACTCGATCGCCTCGCCGGAATTCTGGCAGGTCGCCGGCCCGGCCGGTGAAGGCACCATGTTTGTCTTCCCGTCGGACCCGCAGTCGAAGCCCGAAGCCAAGGACGCCGTCGCCAAGATCAAGGCCGGCGGCTTCACGCCGGAAGGCTTCACGCTGTTCTCCTATGCGGTGATCCAAGCCGTGGCTGAAGGCGTCAAGCGCGCCGGCACCGACGATCCGGCCAAGGTCGCGGAGGCGCTCAAGGACGGCAAGCCGATCAGCACCGTCGTCGGCGACGTTGTCTTCGACGAGAAGGGCGACCTGAAGAACGCCAGCTACGACATCAACCAGTGGCACGACGGCAAATACGCGCCGATCCAGCCGTAATTCGGTTCTGCAATCGAGGAAATGGCCGGGCTTGTCCCGGCCATTTTCGTTTGTGCCGTGGCATTGACGTACAGGCGAGGCCGGCGCTGTCCCGCCGACATAGCTATTCAATCATTCAGCACTTCAGCCCTGGCCGTCCTCCGCGAACCGGACCAGCACCGTGCCGTCGCTGACCTGTGCGCCCTCGGCCGCGATCTCGGCGATCACGCCGTCATGCGGGGCGGCGATCATATGCTCCATCTTCATGGCTTCGAGGATCAACAGCGGCTGGCCCTTGATCACGGCATCGCCCGCCGCGGCGCGCACCAGCTTGACCAGGCCTGGCATCGGCGCGCGCAGGCTGCCTGCGGCGGCTCCCGCCTCGTCGGCCTTGGCAAGCGGATCGGGAACCGTGAACGTATAGCCGACCGCGCCCTCGAAGACGGTAACGTGGCCGGGCCAGCGGGCGGCATGCGGCATGGTCCGCAAATCGTGCGTGTTCACCGCATCATGCGGTGCCTCCAGCGCCACCTGGAAGCGGCCGTCAGGCCGTGCCGAAACCCTGGCCAGGATGTTCTCCTCGCCATGGCGCAGGCGAATGCGGCGCGACAGCGTGTGGAAATGCGCATAGCCGGAAAGCGTGGACCAGGGATCGGCGGCGGGACCCGGCGTGCCGGCATCCATCGCGGCCAGCGCCGCCGCGGCGATCGTCTCGTCGCCCGGCCCGGGAATGGTGGTGAGCGCCTCCTGATGCCGCCCGATCAGCCCGGTATCGACGTCGCCGGCCGCGAAATCGGCGTCGGCCGCGAGCGCCGCCAGGAAGGCGGTGTTGACGGTCGAGCCGGCGACTTCGGTCCGGGCGAGGGCATCGCGCAGCGCGCCGAGCGCCGTGGCTCGGTCCTTGCCGTAAACAACCAGCTTGGCGATCATCGGGTCATAGAAGGGCGAGATCGCATCGCCGGCACGCACGCCGGTCTCGATGCGCATCGCTGCGCCTTCCGCCGCGGCGTCGGGGAATTTGAGATGATGCAGCGTGCCGGTCGCCGGCAGGAAACCCTTCGCCGCATCCTCGGCATAGAGGCGTGCCTCGAAAGCGTGGCCGGCAAGCGCGATCTCGCCCTGCGTTTTCGGCAGTTTTTCGCCGGATGCGACGCGAAGCTGCCATTCGACCAGATCGACGCCGGTGACCATCTCGGTGACGGGGTGCTCGACCTGCAACCGCGTGTTCATCTCCATGAACCAGAAGCGGTCGGCTTTGAGCCCCTGAGAGGCGTCGACGATGAACTCGATCGTGCCGGCGCCCGAATAATTGATCGCCTTGGCGGCCTTCACGGCCGCCTCCGTCATCGCCTTGCGCAGCACCGGCGTCATGCCGGGGGCGGGCGCCTCCTCGATCACCTTCTGGTGGCGGCGCTGCGCCGAGCAGTCGCGTTCATAGAGATGCACGACATTGCCGAAATTGTCGCCAAATACCTGCACTTCGATATGGCGCGGCTTGTCGACATATTTTTCCACCAGCACGCGATCGTCGCCGAACGCCGCTTTCGCTTCGCGCCGCGCGCCGGACAGCGCTTCCGAGAAATCGTCGGGGTGGTCGACGCGTCGCATGCCCTTGCCGCCGCCGCCGGCCCGCGCCTTGATCAGAACCGGATAGCCGATCTCGCGCGCCTTGGACGCAAGCAGCACGATCTCCTGCGCCTCGCCGTGATAGCCGGGCACCACCGGCACGCCGGCGGTCTCCATCAGCCGCTTGGCGGCGTCCTTCAATCCCATGGCGCGGATCGAGGCGGCGGAGGGGCCGATGAAGACGAGGCCCGCCGCCGTCACCTCGTCGACGAAGTCGGGGTTTTCCGACAGGAAGCCGTAGCCGGGGTGGATGGCCTCGGCACCGGTGGCGAGTGCCGCCGCCACGATCCTGTCGCCGCGCAGATAGCTCTCGCCGACGGGCGAGGGGCCGATATGCACCGCCTCGTCGGCCATCTCGACATGCAGGGCCTTGGCGTCCGCATCGGAATAGACGGCAACGGTGCGCACGCCGAGTTTGCGGGCGGTGCGGGTGACGCGGCAGGCGATCTCGCCGCGATTGGCGATCAGGATCTTGCCGAACATGGAGCCCTCCCGTTTTTCTGCGGGTGGCGCCAGTCCAGAAGGCGCCGATTTACTTCGAAACTGCGATCGCGCAGCCGCCGCTCGCGGTTCTGACCTTCCACTTTTTCAGGCCGTACTGGCAGTTGCGCAAAGCGATCTCTTCCGCCGCCTTCTGAGTCGGCGCGTTGAGTTTTGCCCCACAAATTATGTAAAGATCGACCACCCGCGAATAGAAGGTCGTCGCGTAGGCCGAATGCCCGCTCGCCGCTTTGTAAGCGAGATAAGCTTTGTAGCAGGCTTCCTTTGGATCCAGCGACAAATTTGGAGCAAACCGCTTGTCCCCCATCTTGCCAGCCAGCGATTCTGCCACCGCGGCGGCGGGTGCTGCGAATATTAGAACTACGGCAAGCATCGAGACGATCGGCTTGCGGCAATATTTCGAGATCATTTCCACCCAACCCCATTTGCCCAGTGCAAGATGAGGAATAACGAATATTTTTCGCCCGCGCCAGCGGGCGTTTGGAAATTCGCACTTGCCTGTACTGTGGAATCGCTTGGTCCATAAGTTCAGTCTTTCTCAGCGTCAGCAGCGGCCCGCCGGTAAAGTTCCGCCATCTGGTCGTCGAAGCAGCAGAAAGTAAGGACCTCCGGCACCGTGTTTTGTCGCAAGAAGTCGGCTGTCGTGCCTACGGCGATACTGGTCGCTTCGTCCTTGGGAAAGCCGTAGATGCCGGTCGAGATCGCCGGAAAAGCCACCGTCCGGCAATCATGGCCACGCGCGATTTCGAGCGAGCGCCGATAGCAGGAGGCGAGCAGTTCGGCTTCGCCCTTGCCGCCGCCTTGCCAGACCGGCCCCACCGTGTGGATGACATAGCGCGCCGGCAGCCGGTAAGCCTTGGTCAGCTTCGCATCACCGGTCTTGCAGCCATGCAGCATACGGCATTCGGCGACCAGCTCCGGCCCTGCCGCGCGATGGATGGCGCCGTCGACGCCGCCGCCGCCCAGCAGCGATGAATTGGCCGCGTTGACGATGGCATCGACCGCGAGCCTGGTGATGTCGCCGGTGTGCACGCGGATCCTGTCGCCGAGAGCGCCCATCGTCACATCCTGAACACGCCGAATTTCGTCTCCTCGATGCCGGCATTGAGCGCCGCAGAGAGGCTGAGTGCCAGCACTTCACGGGTCCTGGCCGGATCGATGATGCCGTCGTCCCAGAGCCGCGCCGAGGAGTAGAGCGGGTGGCCCTCATGCTCGTATTTCATTAGGATAGGCTTTCTGAACTTCGCTTCCTCGTCGGCGCTCCATTCACCGCCCTTGCGCTCGATGCCCTCGCGCTTGACCATGGCGAGCACCGTCGCCGCCTGCTCACCGCCCATCACCGAGATGCGCGCGTTCGGCCACATCCACAGGAAGCGGGGTGAATAGGCGCGGCCGCACATGCCGTAATTGCCGGCGCCGAAGGAACCGCCGATGATCACGGTGAGCTTCGGCACCTTCGCGGTGGCGACCGCCATGACCAGCTTGGCGCCGTCCTTGGCGATGCCGCCGGCCTCGTATTTTCGCCCGACCATGAAGCCTGTGATGTTCTGCAGGAAGACCAGTGGAATGGCGCGCTGGCAGCAGAGCTCGATGAAATGTGCGCCCTTCAGCGCGCTTTCGGAAAACAGCACGCCGTTGTTGCCGATGATGCCGACCGGCATCCCGTGCAGATGCGCGAAGCCGGTGACCAAAGTCGTGCCGTAGTTTTGCTTGAACTCGTCGAACTCCGAACCGTCGACGAGACGCGCGATCACCTCGCGCACGTCATAGGGCTGACGCAGATCCGTCGGCACGACGCCGTAGAGTTGCCGCGGATCGTAAAGCGGTTGAATCGGCTTCTGCAAATTCAGGCTTACGGCCTTGTTGCGATTCAGGTTCCGGATGATGCGCCGGCAAATGGCCAAGGCGTGTTCATCGTCCATGGCGTAGTGATCGGCGACGCCGGAAAGCCTGGTGTGGACATCGGCGCCGCCAAGCTCCTCGGCGCTGACATCCTCTCCGGTGGCGGCCTTCACCAGTGGCGGGCCGCCAAGAAAAATGGTCGCCTGGTTGCGCACCATGATCGTCTCGTCCGACATCGCCGGCACATAGGCCCCGCCGGCCGTGCAGGAACCCATCACGCAGGCGATCTGCGGGATGCCGGCCGCCGACATGTTGGCCTGGTTATAGAAGATGCGGCCGAAATGCTCGCGGTCGGGGAAGACCTCGTCCTGGTTCGGCAGATTGGCGCCGCCGCTGTCGACCAGATAGACGCAAGGCAAATTGTTCTGCAGCGCGATCTCCTGCGCCCTGAGATGCTTCTTCACCGTCAGCGGATAATAGGTGCCCCCCTTCACCGTGGCGTCGTTGACGACGACCATCACTTCCTGGCCTTCGACGCGGCCGACGCCGGTGATGATGCCGGCGGACGGAATGTCCTCGCCATACATCGACCATGCCGCGAACTGGCCGACCTCGAGGAAGGGCGAGCCGGTGTCGAGCAACTGCGCCAGCCGCTCGCGCGGCAAGAGCTTGCCGCGGCCCTGGTGGCGCTCACGCGCCTCGTCGGAGCCGCCGCGCTCGACGCTTGCCGCCTTCTCGGCGATGTCGGCCACCAGCGCGCGCATGCGCTCGGCATTGGCGCGGAAGGTGTCGGAGGACGGGGAGATTTGGGTTTGAAGCGTCGTCACTGTCACACCCCCTCCGCCATGATCTCGCGCCCGATCAGCCAGCGGCGGATCTCGCTGGTGCCGGCGCCGATCTCGTAGAGCTTGGCGTCGCGCAGCAGCCGCCCGGCCGGATAATCGTTGATGTAGCCATTGCCGCCGAGCAACTGGATGGCGTCGAGCGCCATCTGCGTGGCCTTTTCGGCGGCGAAGAGCACGCAGCCTGCGGCGTCCTTGCGCGTAGTCTCGCCGCGGTCGCAGGCGGCGGCCACCGCGTAGACATAAGCCCGCGCGGCGTTCATCGTCGAGTACATGTCGGCGAGCTTGCCCTGCACCAGCTGGAACGTACCGATCGGCTGGCCGAACTGCTTGCGCTCATGCACGTAAGGCACGGCGACGTCGAGGCAGGCCGCCATCAGCCCGATCGGCCCGCCGGAGAGCACCGCGCGCTCATAGTCGAGCCCCGACATCAGCACCTCGACACCGCGCCCTTCCTCATGCAGCACATTCTCGAACGGCACCTCTACATTCTCGAACACCAGCTCGCCGGTGTTGGAGCCGCGCATGCCGAGCTTGTCCAGCTTCTGCGCGACTGAAAAGCCGGCCATCGTCTTTTCGACGATGAAGGCCGTGATGCCGCGCGCATGGCGGTCCGGATCGGTCTTGGCATAGACCACCATCGTTCCGGCGTCGGGGCCATTGGTGATCCACATTTTCGAGCCGTTGAGCACATAGCGGTCGTTGCGCTTTTCGGCGCGCAGCCTGAGCGACACCACGTCCGAGCCGGCGCCTGATTCCGACATCGCCAGCGCGCCGACCGTCTTGCCCGAGCAAAGGGCAGGCAGATACTTCTCCTTTTGCGCCGGAGTGGCCCAGCGGTTGATCTGGTTGACGCAGAGGTTCGAGTGCGCGCCGTAGGAGAGGCCGACCGAGGCCGATGCGCGCGAAATCTCCTCCATCGCCACGACATGCGCGAGATAATTCATGCCGGTTCCGCCGAAATCGGGATCGGCGGTGATGCCGAGCAGGCCGAGCGAGCCGAGCTCGACCCACAGATGCGCGGGGAACTCGTTGGAGCGGTCGATCTCGGCCGCGATCGGCGCGATCCTGTCCTGGGCGAAGCGCCGCACGGTATCGCGCAGCGCCTCGATGTCGGGATCAAGTCCGAAGTTCAGCGTATTCGTGTACATGCCGTTCCTCCCTGCGCATGCCCGGTATTCGCGGAGATCATGCCTGTATCAGAGTGCCACGGCGTCCCTGGCGCGCCCGGAAGGACGCGCGGTGCCATGGCTGATTGTCGCGCCGACCAGGCGCATTGTCATCGAAAGATATGATGCCGTGACTTCAGCGATCGACAGCCGCTCGCCGGGCCGGAACCAGACGATGACGCCGGTCATCATCTGGATCAGCGCCATGGCGGTGAGCCCGGTATCGTCGATCTGAAAGACGTCAGCCTCGGCGCCGTCGCGCAGGATCGTGCTCAGCTCCTTCTCATAGGCCGTGCGCATCTTGAGGATCTGCGTCAGCCTTTCGTGCGACAGGCTGCGCAACTCCATGTTGGAGACATGGGTGGCGTGACGCCGCTCTATGTGGAAGGCGATGTGGTTCTCGACATAGGCGGCAAGGCGGGTGACTGGATCAGCGCTCGCCGGCCGCGCCGCTTCCCAAGCCTTGAGCAGGCCTTCCATATGCTCACGCATCAACGTGAACAGAAGGTCCTCCTTGGTCGGGAAGTAACGATAGAGCGCGGCCGCCTGCACGCCGACCCCCGCCGCCAGCTGCCGCATCGACATCGCCTCGTAGCCGAGGCGCGCGATCAGGCTGACCGCCGCCTCACGGACGGCCGCTTCGGTTTTTTCCCCGTCGGAACCTGTGGTGCGCGCCATGTTCGCCTCCAGCAACATTAATAAAACGAACGTTCAATTAATTCAAGATACCTTATGGGCCCGTTGCCCGCCCTGGTTTGCGGAGGCGAAGTGAAACTAGACGACGATCCTGAAATCCACGGGCGCGGCGTCGGACGCTTCCTCGATCTCGACCTTCGAGACGAGCGCGCCCCGCGGCCCTTGCCACAGGCGTTCGATCATCGCCATGACAGCGGCATCGGCGCCGGCAATCAGCGCGGCGACCGAGCCGTCGCGCTCGTTGCGCACCCAACCCGTCAGTCCGAGGCGCATGGCTTCGCCGCGCGTCCAGACACGGTAGCTCACACCTTGAACCTTACCGGAAATGCGCGCCCGAACGGTTCTGTGTTTGCCTTGCATTGCCTGTGCTCCGCGTTGCACTTGGCGGAATCTGGCACAGCAAAAGGCAAAGGCAACAGGGGCTCGGGCTAGTTCCCCCGCGCCGCCGCCAGGACGCCGGGCAGTTCCTCGGCGAAGATGTCGAGCTCGTGGTCGAGGCCGACGCTGACCCTGATGCAGCGGTCGAGCACCGGCACCATCGGCTTGCGGATGAACACGTCGCGCGACAAAAGGTTCTGCATCACTTTCAGCGCGAAGGCGCCGTCGCGGCCGCAGTCGATGGTGACGAAATTGGTCGCCGACGGCAGCGGCTTGAGGTCGTTCTGCCTGGCGATGGTTGAAATGCGCTCGCGGCCCGCGGCCACGCGCGCCGCCACCGAGCGCAGGTAGTCCTGGTCGGCAAGCGCCTCGAGGCCGGCGATCTGCGCCATGCGGCTGACGCCGTAATGGTTGCGGATCTTCTCGAAGTCGCGGATCACCTCCGCCTCCGCGACGGCGTAGCCGCAGCGTATGCCGGCCAGGCCGTAAGCCTTGGAGAAGGTGCGCATGCGGATGACGTTCGGCCGCGCAACGTCGATCGCAGGCAGCGCCGAGGCGGGTCCCAGCTCGCCATAGGCCTCGTCGAGCACCAGCATGGTGGTTTCCGGCAGCGCTTCGATGAAGCGGACGACATCGGGCGCCTCCCACCAGCTTCCCATCGGATTGTCGGGGTTGGAGAGATAGACCAGTGGTGCCTTTTCGCTCGCGACCTTGGCGAGAAGCCCGTCCAGGTCTTCCTTGTCGTTGGCATAGGGCACCGTCAGCAGGCGGCCGCCGACGCCGGCGATATGGAAATTGAAGGTGGGGTAGGCGCCGAGCGAAGTGACCACGGCTTCGCCGGGCCCGACATACATGCGCGCCACCAAGCCAAGCAGGCCGTCGATGCCTTCGCCCACGACCACGTTTTCGACAGCCACCTTGTGATGCGCGGCGGCCGCCACCTTCAGCTCGTAATTGTCGGGGTCGCAATACATCCACTGATCGCGGGCGACGCTCTCCATCCGGGCGATGACGCGCGGCGACGGCCCGAAACTGCTTTCATTGGCGCCGATGCGGGCGCGGAACGGCCGGCCGCGCTCGCGCTCCTGCGCCTCCGGGCCCACGAACGGAACCGTGGTGGGAAGCGCGCCGATGATCGGCGTGAGGGATGGGCGCTGGCGCATGGCAAAAGCTCGCGTGGAAGGGCGTTCTTGCTAGCGTGATCCCCCGACCGGTGCAAGCTGGCGTGGGGCCCCGCGGGCAAGGCGCAGTCTCGCGCGGGCTGGATTCCGGCGGCTTCTTTTGCTAGCGAAGCGCCATGAACAACCGTCTGCCGCCCGCCTGGGCCAAGCATATCAAGTCCGGTCCGGTACCCAAGCCATCCGCTCCGGCGCTCAGGTCCGGATCGCCCCAGGCGAATCCATCGAAACCGGACGCGCGCGCGCAGTCCGACGACCTGCTGCTGAAGCAGGCCCATGACCATCAGCAGGCCAAGCGCCCGAAGCAGGCTCAGGATCTGTGCCTGCAGGTTCTGGCGCGCACGCCGAAACACCCGCGCGCCCTCTACATCATGGGAACCGTATGCCTCGGCTATGACGACGAGATGGCGTTGCAATATTTCGCCCTCGCCATCGCGGAGGAACCGCGCAACGCCTACTATCACCTGAGACTGGGCGAGGCCTACGCAAAGGTCGGCGAACATTCGCAAGCAATCGAGCATATGCAACGCGCCCTGGAACTGCAGCCCGATCTTGTCGTGGCTCTCTGCGCCTTGGGGCACACCTACGTTGAATCCGATAAGCCCGATCTGGCTTTGCCGCTTTACGAGAGAGCGCTGAAAATCGACCCCGATCATCCCGAGATCAGAGTGGGGCTAGCCAATGCCCTGAGCAGCGTGGGCCGCATGGACGATGCCGCCGCCTGTCTGAATCAGTCAATAGAGCGGCGCATCGACCTGCCGGGCGCCTATTACAATCTTGTCCAAACACAAAAATTCACTGACGAGCCTCCGGAACTCCGCGCCATTCTTCGCGAACTTGGCAATTCGAAACTCGGGTCAGACGGGGCCCTGCTGCTCCACCATGCCGCCGGCAAGGTGCTGAATGACCTCAAACGCTATGATGAAGCGTTCGATCATTTCCGGAAGGGGAAACAGGCCTCTCAGCCATTCGATATCGATCAGTACCGTCGATGGGTTGACGCGCTGATCGAGGTCTTCACGCCGGGGTTGTTTGCCGCCGCCGAGCACGGCTTCGGCAATCCCTCCGAAGTGCCGGTTTTCGTGGTTGGCATGCCGCGCTCGGGGACGACGCTGACGGAACAGATCCTGGCCAGTCATCCCGATGTCTATGGCGCGGGGGAGCTTGCCAAATTGGGACGGGTTGCGAACGCCATCGGCCTCAAGCCCTCATTGGCCGGAAAGTTGAACGGGCTTGTCGATTCGATCACGCCGGAACTGTCGAAAACGCTCGCCGGGGAGCATCTGTCCTATCTCGCGGAACGATCAGCCACGGCGCTGCGTATCGTCGACAAGATGCCGCACAATTTTGAGCTGATTGGCCTTATCAGCCTGCTCTTCCCCAAGGCGCGTATCATTCACTGCCGCCGCGATGCCATTGACAATTGTGTCTCCTGCTTCGTTCTGCCTTTCAACGGTCATCACAGCTACAGCGACGACTTGAGAAGCCTCGGCCTCTACTATCGCGAATACGACCGCTTGATGCGCCATTGGAATGAGGTTCTTCCGGGCCGCATCTTCGAAAATCGCTACGAAACGCTCGTTGACGACCAGGAGGCACAATCGCGCCGTCTCATCGATTACATCGGGTTGCCCTGGGACGACGCGTGTCTGCGCTTTTTCGACAGGGAAGCGGCAGTCTCCACGCCGAGCCGCTGGCAGGTCCGGCAGCCGATCTACAAGACGTCGGTCAAGCGCTGGAAGAACTATGAAAATGAAATTCGGCCGCTGATAGAGGCGCTTGGCGACCTCGCCGACATTTGAACGAGAGGCACGCTGCTCACCGAGCTTTGACTGGATTCCATCGGTACTTATTGCTAGCAGATGCGATGAACAATCGTCTGCCGCCCGCCTGGTCCAAACACCTCAAGTCCGGCGCCACGCCGAAACCCAGATGGCATCAGGCAAGTCCGCCACGGCCAGCTCCGCCGAAGACAAATTCGTTCGCACGCGCACAAGCCGATGACGCGCTGTTGAAGAAAGCCTTTGAGCATCAGCAAGCCAAACGGCTCGGTGAAGCACAGGACTTATGCCTTGAAGTGTTGGCGCGGACGCCAAACCATCCGTTGGCCCTGTACATCATGGGCACGATTTGTCTGGGCTATGACGACGAGGCGGCTCTGCGCTATTTCGCGCGTGCGGTCGCAGAGGAGCCCGGAAACCCATACTACCATCTCAGCTTCGGCGAGACTTATGCGAAGCTGAGTGAATTCTCGGCCGCCATCAAATACATCCAGCATGCCTTGGAAATACAGCCCGATCTTGTGGAGGCCCTATGCGCCTTGGGGCGTGTTTATACCCAGTTCGACAAACCCGACCTGGCATTGGCGCTCTATGAGAAGGCGCTGAAGATCAACCGTGATCACCCCAAGGCACGGACCGGAATGGCTGCTGCGCTCTCCGGTCTTGGGCGTATGGACGAGGCCGGCGCCTATCTCAAAGAGGCGATCGAATGCCGTGTCGACGCAGCGGCTGCTTACTACGAGCTCGTGCAGAGCCGGAAGTTTACCGAAGAGCCTCCGGAACTTCAATCGATCGTTCGCGAACTCGACAGTCCGGGGCTTAACGCGGAGGCGGCGCAGAGCCTTCACTACGCCGCCGGGAAAGTGCAGAACGATCTCAAGCGCTACGCGGAAGCATTCGACCATTTCAACAAGGCCAAGCAGGCCGCCGGCTACAGGTTCGACATCGATCAGTATCGTCGTTTCGTAGACTCGACGATTGAAATCTTCACGCCCGGCCTGTTTGCTGCCGCGTCCGGCCTTGGCGATCCTTCCGATCTACCTGTGTTCGTGGTTGGCATGCCTCGTTCCGGAACGACATTGACGGAACAGATCCTGGCCAGTCATCCCGGGGTTCACGGCGCGGGAGAACTTGCAAAACTAAGGCGGGTGGCAAACGCAATCGGCCTCAAATCGTCGGCTGAAGATTTGGGCAAGCCCGTCAATTCCCTTACGCCGGAACTGACCAGGACGCTGGCCGAAGAGCATCTATCCTACCTCAGGGAGCGGGCGCCTGCGGCGCTCCGCGTCGTCGACAAGGAGCCACACAATTTTGAGCTGATCGGTCTTATCGCCGTTCTGTTCCCCAATGCGCGCATCATTCACTGCCGCCGCGATGCCATCGACAATTGCGTGTCATGCTATGTCCTGCCCTTCAGCTCGGCGCACAGCTACAATGCAGACCTGCGGGCACTCGGCCTGTACTATCGGGAATATGACCGCTTGATGCGTCATTGGAACGAGGTTTTCCCAGGCCGTATCTTTGAAAATCGCTATGAGACGCTTGTAGAGGATCAAGAGGCGCAGTCGCGCCGGCTCATCGATCATCTCGGCCTGCCTTGGGATGACGCATGCCTGCGCTTCTTCGATAGGGAAGGGGCGGTCACCACGCCCAGCCGCTGGCAGGTTCGTCAGCCGATATACAAATCGTCCGTGAAGCGCTGGAAGAATTACGAAAGCGAGGTCCAGCCTTTGATTGAAGCTTTGGGCGACCTCGCCGACGTTTGACTTCGGTCACGGGGTGCGGCTGCTCCGGGCGCCGTTTCACCGGGATTTGAAAGCTTTCCACCGCGCTGCGCCGCAATCAGGTCGAACGCCTAGAGTAATTCCAGGAAAAGCGTGAGCGGTTGGGCTCGGCGGTCTCGCCGCAGCCTTCCGTCCGGAATTGCGTAAAAACAAGGAAATAGAGCGGCGCGCCGTTTCCGTGAAATGGTGAAACGCTCTAACGTCGCCCCGGATATACTGCTGACGCATCATCCTAACTGCGCAGCGGTTTTGGGATCTCGACATCCATCAAACGGAAAAGAAAAACCCGGCGGTTGCCCGCCGGGTTCTCCTGTCTCCCCAGAACCTGGTCTTAGAAATCGCGCTGGAAGCGGACGATAGCGCCGACGGAGTTCTTCTTCTCTGAGCCGGCCCAAACGTTGCCGTGGTCGAAAGCATCCGAACCAACGTGCTGGTAGTCAACTTCGGGCGTGATCGTCAGGCCGGGAACGACGGTGTAGGCAATGTTGGCCGCGATGCCGTAATCCTTCCACTGATCGCCCGACACCTGGAGGTTGAACGAGGCCTTGTCGCTGAACTTGTAGGTGCCGCCG